>NZ_JBKKAP010000081.1:0-70386 GCF_046714615.1 Paeniglutamicibacter sp. | reverse complement strand
CCCCTCCCGCGCCACAAAAACCCGGGGGGTGGTGGTCCAACCCCCACCCCCTTCACACCCAAAAACCACGCGGTCGTTGGTCAGGTGTGCTGCTTGGTTACAGCGTGACCGAACCCTTGGGCGTTTCAAAGGTCACCGAGAGGATTCCCGGCGTCCCGTTGGGAGCCTGCCAATCGACAACAACCTCGCCAACGGGCAACTGCTCGGGCTGTCCGAGCCAGTCGGCGACGCGTTCGCTGGAGCCGGCAATGCTGATCGAGGAGATCTTGCCAATCGGTTCCAGGGCCTTTGACGGGTGCAGGTTCTCGGTTCCGTCATCCCAGCGCAGCAGGTATGGAACCTGCGGATCGGCGATCAGGCCGTTGATGCCGATCTGGCGCCAGGTCAGTTCCTGTCCATCGGGGAATTTCCGGTTGCCCGGAACGGATCCGCGGCCCAGGCGTGCTTCCGCCGGAGCCAGGTCATCCACCGCAACGCACCAGCCCATCCAGCCGCCACCGAGTTCGGAGCGGGCGCGAACGGCCTGGCCAAACGGCGCCTTGTCCGACGACGGGTGGTTCAGGACTTCAACAACTTCCAGGTACTGGCCATTCTTCAGCGGGAAGATGACATTGCGCGTACCAAAACGTGGGTGTACACCGCCTTTTACAGATTCGAGTCCAAGGGCCTCGCCGATCCGAGCGGCAGTTGCCGCGAGGCCGTCGGGTCCACAAGCGTAAGTTACATGGTCCAACCTCATCATGTGCCAATCATGGCACTTTGTGATCTGCCTCTCGACTTAGGGTGTCCTAACTTGCATTGCTGCCCTTTGTTTCAAACGCCTGCGGGGTAGTGTGGTTGCCCTTCGGCTTGTCATAAATTGAGACGTGGTTGCGAACATATGAAGCCCTGGGCCAGACTTATTGCCAAGGTCATGAGTTTCAGCAGAAAGCCCCGGCTTGCTGAACGGCAACCCTCCACCGCGGTGGGGTGCCCCGGGTGAAGACCAGGCCCCACGTCAAAACGACGTGGGACAAGCGCGGGATTGCCCCCAGCCAGGACACGGCCTCTGCCGGAGTCGGCTACGGGCACACCCCTAGAATCCTTGAAGGGGAAGAGATGTCTAGCAACTGGTCCTTTGAAACCCGTCAGATCCATGTGGGGCAGGAGCCCGATTCCGCAACCGGCGCACGCGCCCTGCCGATCTACCAAACCAGTTCGTTTGTGTTCCCGAGTGCCCAAAGCGCCGCCGCGCGCTTTGCCCTCGCCGAGCTGGAACCGATCTACACGCGCATCGGCAACCCCACACAGGAAGCCGTGGAGAAGCGCATTGCCAACCTCGAAGGTGGCGTCGGCGCATTGCTGCTGGCTTCGGGTCAGGCAGCAACCACCTTCTCGATCTTGAACCTCGCCGAGGCCGGCGACCACATCGTGGCCAGCCCCAGCCTTTACGGCGGAACGCAGAACCTGCTCAAGCACACGTTGCGCAAGCTGGGCATCGAGGTCACCTTTGTTGCCGAACCCGACGACCTTGACGGCTGGCGCGCCGCAGTCCGGCCAAACACCAAGGCATTCTTCGGAGAAGTGGTCTCCAACCCACGCCAGGACGTGCTCGACATCGAAGGCGTGTCGGCCATCGCGCACGAGGCGGGCGTGCCACTGATCGTCGACAACACCTTGGCCACTCCGTACCTGATCCGTCCCATCGAGTGGGGCGCAGACATCGTCGTCCACTCCGCCACGAAGTACCTTGGCGGACATGGCACGGCGATCGCCGGTGTCATCGTGGATTCGGGCAACTTCGACTTTGCCGCCGATCCGGAAAAGTTCCCCGGCTTCAACACCCCCGATGAGTCATACAACGGGCTGGTTTTCGCCCGCGACCTTGGCGTCAACGGGGCGTTGGGTGCGAACCTCGCCTATATCCTCAAGGCCCGCGTGCAATTGCTTCGCGACCTGGGATCGTCGGTTGCGCCGTTCAACGCGTTCCTTATTGCCCAGGGCCTGGAGACCCTTTCCCTGCGCATGGAGCGCCACGTCTCCAACGCCGTGGAAGTCGCACAATGGCTTGAAGCGCAGCCACAGGTTGAGCGTGTCCTTTACGCAGGGCTCCCGTCCAGCCCGTGGTTCGAGCGGGGACGCAAGTACGGGCCGCGCGGCACCGGCGCCATTGTCGCCTTCGAGATTGCCGGCGGAAGCGTGGCCGGCCAGGGTTTCGTAGACGCTCTGGAATTGCACTCACACGTGGCAAACCTCGGGGACGTGCGGTCGTTGGTCATCCACCCGGCCTCCACCACCCACGCGCAGCTCACCGAGGCGGAACAGATTGCCGCCGGTGTTTCCCCGGGCCTCGTTCGCTTGAGCGTGGGAATCGAAAACATTGCCGACATCATCGCCGACCTGCAGGCAGGCTTCGAGGCCGTCGCCTCGCTGGCCGATGTCGAACTGCAGGGCACCCGGTGAGTGTGGAGACAAACGTGGTCCTTTATGACGCAGAAACCGCAGCGGCGCTGGACTATGCCCCCGACGGCATCCTGCAGCACCTGCACACCGGTGCCTACACCTTCGAAACGGGTGCGACGCTTCCGGGAATCGTGCTGGGGTACGAAACCTGGGGCACGCTGAATGCCGATGCCTCAAACGCCATCTACATTGCCCATGCGCTGACCGGGGACAGCCATGTTGCCCGTGGCGCCTCGACCGAACCGGGTTGGTGGGACGGGTTTGTGGGTCCGGGCAAAACGGTGGACACCGAGCGATACTTTGTGGTGGCTTCCAACATGGTCGGCGGCTGCTCCGGCAGCACCGGTCCGGCCAGCCTGGACCCTGATGGCGTGGCCTGGGGATCGCGGTTCCCGTTCACGACCATCAAGGATTCGGTGCGCCTCGAGGCACGCCTGGCCGACGCACTGGGAATCGATGCGTGGCACACGGTGCTGGGCGGATCCATGGGCGGGGCCCGCGCCCTGGAGTGGGCCGTCGAGTTCCCCGAACGCGTGAAAAATTGCGTGGTGGTGGCCGCCTCGGCAGAGTCATCGGCCGAGCAGATTGCCTTCGCCCAGGCGCAGACCGCCGCGATCAGGTTGGACCCGGAATTCGCCGGAGGCGACTACTATGCCAACGAACTCGTCCCGTCCGCGGGGTTGGGTATCGCGCGACGCATTGCCCACATCACCTACCGCACGGCGGCCGAGCTGGACGTCCGGTTTGGGCGGACGCCCCAGGGCGACGAGTTGCCGGTCTCGAGCCCTGGCCTGGACCGCGGCCGATACCAGGTGGAAAGCTACCTGGACCACCAAGCCAGCAAGCTGGTGGGCCGCTTCGACGCCAACAGCTACTTGGTGCTGACCGAGGCACTCATGAGCCATGACGTTGCCAGGGGCCACGGATCCATCGAAGCCGCCTTGGCGCGACTTGGCGAAGTCAATTTCCTGGTGGCCGCCGTCGATTCGGACCGCCTGTACTGGCCCGAACAGTCTGAGCGCCTTGCCAAGTTGCTGCCGAACCCCTGCAAGGTCCAGTACATTACGTCGCCGATTGGCCACGATGGTTTCTTGACCGACATCGAGCAACTCAGCGATGCCCTGGGGGAGCACATTTTCTCGCAGGGATCCGGCCTGCAAACCGACGCCGGGTAGTTGAAACGGGGGCTCCGGTTCAGGGTTCAGTCCTCAACCGGAGCCATGCATGGTAAGTAGCGTGCAGGCCCTAGTCGGTCAGGATCTTGAGTCGCGCCCGCGAGTATTCGTCTCGCGTGATGACGCCGCGGGCCAGGAGCGCGTCAAGCTCGGCCAGTTTCTGTTCGCGGGTTTGCTTGGGAGCGAACAGTTGGGAGTTGGCCGCTCGAGTCGCCAGATCGGTTTCCAGCGTAAAGATGTCCATCCCGGCATCCTTGCTGGCCTTGTAATTACGGGTCCAGATGAAGATCGAGAAGATCACTGCCCCGATGAAAACGACCACGAAGACGCCCATGAGCACGGGCATCGCATCGAAAACGACGCCCATGCCTCCGGGAAGATCCGACGGATCGGGACCAACATAACCGAAATCGACGGTGTCCTGGGGACCCAGCAGCTCGGTGGGAAATTCTTCGAACGTCGTTCCGTCTGAAGCGTTGATTGGTGTCCATCCTCAATGTGTTGCCTGCCGCAGCAAACTAGGCCGATAATTAGCTTCCAGCACTAGTCAAACACCTGTCAGCAAAAGTTGCGACGGATTTCACCAACCGTTTTCCATTCGTGATGTACGGCGATGGAACTGCCGGCCGAGGCCGTCAAGGTCTTGGCGGCCGGGCAACTAGATTGCCGGACCGTTGCCCAGCGAGGCGTTGGGAGGCGGCTCCGTAAACGGTGCTGCCAGCGGACGCTTCGGCGAAATGCCGTCGCCCGAGGACTGGTGCCGAATGCGGCGAACGACCCAGGGTGCGAGGTGGGTGCGCGCCCAAATGAGATCGTCACGCCTTGCCTCGCGCCAGTTCTTGATCTCGGCCTCGCTTGGTTCAAGGTGTTGCAGGTGGTGTGGCACGTTGAGTGCGTCCAGTGCCATCGCCGCGATGGTGTGGTGCCCCAGCGGGGAGAAATGCAACCGGTCATCCGCCCACATTCGCGGCTGGTGCAATTCGCGCAGCGACCACATGTCCGCCACCACCGCGTCGTAGCGGGCGGCTATGGTGCGCACGTTTTCGTTGTAGATTGCGACCTTGCCGCGAATTCCGCCGAGTATCGGGGTGTCACGGATATCGGGTCCGGTGAAAAGCAGGATGGTGGCATTCGAGGTGGCCAGGACACGCATCAGGGCATCAAGCTTGTCGGCGATTGCATCCGGATCTCCGCCCGGACGAATGACATCGTTGCCTCCGGCGCACAAGCTGATGAGATCGGGCTTGAGTTCGAGGGCGGGTCCGGCCTGCTCGTCGAAGATCTGTGTAATGAGGCGTCCGCGGATGGCCAGGTTGGCGTAGGCGAAGTCGTCGGTTCCGTGGCTGAGCTGCTCGGCAACCCGGTCCGCCCAGCCGCGATTGCCGCCGGGGCTATGCAGGTCATCATCGCCAATACCCTCCGTGAAGGAATCTCCCAGGGCAACGTAGCGGCTCCATGGGTGCCGGGCGGTGCTTGGCGCGGCCGAAGCCGGGGGAGAAGTTTCGATGATGTTGTTCACAAAGATATTCTTATCAAAGAATACGTAAGTTACCTAAGCGTAGGTTGCTTGGCAAATCGCCGAACAGCGGGAATTTCTGCTTGACTGGTCTGGTGAGTGAAACAAGTTGGAACCCCACTGTCATTTGGTCCCGCCCGGAATCCGAACGCGTCGGCACCCCGCTGCTGGTGCTTTTGCACGGCTACCTCTCCAATGAAGAGGATCTCATGGGGCTCGCCCCGATGTTGCCCGAAGAGTTCACCATTGCCTCGGTTCGGGCTCCGCAATCGTTGGGCCCGGGTTACACCTGGTTCCCGCTGATGCAGGACCTGGACTATTCCTTTGATGCCGTCAAGAAGTCCATCGCTGATTTGTGGGCGTGGTTGGAACCTATCGGCAAGCAGCATTCATCGGTGAGCCTGCTGGGCTTCTCCATGGGCATGGCCGTGGCCACGTCCATGCTTCGGCATCAGCCCGATGCATTTTCCACGGTGATCGGACTCTCGGGATTTGCCGTTCCGGAGGAGGGTGAAGGCTTCTTCCAGGACGCGAAGCTGAAGGAAATGCAGAAGCCGGTGTTCTGGGGCCGGGACCAGGCCGATCCGGTTATCACCCAGGACAAGATCGAATACACCCACGCCTGGGCAACCAGCGACGTGCATGTCACCAAGGTGCTGTACACGAACATGTTCCACTCGGTCAACGCGCAGGAAATGTCCCACGTGCACGAGTTCCTGAGCCATGTTGTGTTGAAGGGTGCGTCAATCTAACCGGCCTTGTACCTGCCTATTGACACAAGAAGCGACCTCCTGCTTGTATTGGTTTAATGATACAAGCGGGAGGCTGTTTGGCTCTCCCGTTGATGCAAGGGGGAGTGCTCATGTTCAACGGGATCGCACTGCTGATACTCCTGGGTTTCGGAGTCGGCATAGTCATGCTGGTTAGACGGAGCATCCTCACCCAACATCGCTCCGACCTCCTGTCACTGGCCGCTGCCGGCAACGACAATGAACGGGCCAATGCTTTCAGGGTGCTGCGCAGCCTACGGGCACGCACCATCGCGGGGATGGCGGCGATGGTCTCGGGCGGTGCCGTGGCACTTGTCCTTCAACAAGAGTTCACCGCAGCCGCAGGGCTCCCGTTGGCTGTCGCTCCTGCCGGAATGTGGGCCTTGTCCGCAGCTGTCTTTGCCTGCTGGCGGTTGCCACATGAATTTACCGGCCCCTCAACCGAATCTTCGCTGCAGGTCAGTGCGGAGCTGACCCCGCGTTCCACCGGGACGTTCGGCCCCGCGTGGGGAATCGTGTTGCCGGCCGTTCTGCTGGGGGCTTCCGCACTGGGGCTCGTTGTCGCGGGGTTCCTTTCGGGAACCGACGAACAGGGGCGTTTCCGAAACCTTCCCTACGTTTCAGCCGGTGGCGCCGAGCTGGACACCAACATGGTCGTGACCCATATTCAGCTGGGCGTGGGGACGGCGGGCCCCTTCCCGGGGTGGTACTACGGTCTTCCGGTTCTCGCGCTGCTGCTGCTGGGTGCCGGGCTGAACCTGTGGGCGCTGAAGACCAACGCGCGCAGGCCGCGGATGCGCGACCTGCGGTTACTGGCGTTCGACGATGCGGTGCGAACCAATGTGGGATATGTGGTCAGCACGGGCTTCAGCGCGATGCTCTGTTTCCAGATCGCACCCATGATGTTGGCTGCCGCCGTCGCCATTCGAAGTTCGGGAATGAACCCGGGCTATGTCGTGGGCCAGGTCCTCGACCAGGACACCATCCCCACCATGACATTGGATCCGGTGCTGGGCTTCTTGGCGCTGGCCATTGCTGTCGTGGCACTGCTGCTGCTGGTCATCGGCACTGTCTTGTTGGTGCGATTGCTGGGGTGGATGGGGACAACGGTGCGCCCGCTGCAGCTTCCTGCCACGGATAGCGCAATTGCATGATCACCCTTGACCCTGGGCATCCCAGCGGGCCTGCCGAACAAATCCGAGCCCAAGTAACTGCACTTGTTCAGTCCGGGGAGCTGGCGGCAGATGCAAAGTTGCCGCCGGTGAGGCAGCTGGCCGGTGACCTGCGGGTTGCCGCCGGAACCGTGGCAAAAGCCTACAAGGAACTCGAAGCAGCCGGAATTGTGCGAACCGGGCGAGCAAACGGAACCAGGGTGAATCCCGGCCAAGTGCTGGATGCTCCGGCGCTAAGAGAGGTCCAGCGCCTGGTCACCGCCGCCCGCAAGGCAGGCATGACCTTGGAAGAAGTCCAAGGGATTGTGGCGGTCAGCTGGAACGCCTGATGCCAACCGGCGCCAATTGCGGAGAGACTATGCAGTCTCCACGGTGATGGTTTCGCCGTGGACGCTGACAACGTCACCCTTGCGGATCTGGGCACCGCGGCGCGTCTCGATTTCGCCATTGACCGTCACGAGGCCATCCTCGATCAGTTGCTTGGCGTGGAATCCGTCATCGGCCAACGATGCCAGTTTCAGCAGTTGACCCAGTCGAATCGACTCGTCGCGGATTTGGATGGGGAACGTCTCGGAATTTGCCATGTATCCATCATGGCGCATCGGTCGCCCCAAGCTGCACCGGGGGAGGACCTGAGGCACGTTTTGTGGTGTGAGCGACATAATGCGCACACCGCGGACGGTTCGAAGTAGGTTGCACTAGTAAGAAACCCGTCCCCAAGGAGACCAGTGGCACGCCCCGAATCGCGAGCACATGCAGTGCCCTTGGCGCTGGCCGCGTCAGCCGGGCTGCTGATGCCCCTGCAGGCCTTGATCACCTCCCGGGCCGCCGGTTTCCTGGGTGGTTACTTCCCGGCGGCATTGCTCAGCGCGCTCACGTCCCTGGCCTGCCTCGCGGTGGCCAGTATTGCGCTTCCCGGCGCCCGGGCAGGGTGGAGGCAATTCGGTGCGGTGTGGCGCGAACGCCCGATCCCGCGTTGGTTCCTGCTCGCCGGGTTGGTCGGATCGTTTTACATGGTGGCCCAGGCCATGAGCGTGAGCAATATCGGCTTGGCGCTTTTCGCGGTCGCGGTGGTTGGTGCCAGGACCCTGTCGAGCATCGCCATCGACGTGATGGGGTTCAGCCCGGCCGGGAAGCAACCGGTCACCCGCATCCGGATCCTGGGTGCGGCACTATTGGTCATCGGCGCGGTGATTGCGGCCTGGGGGACGGGGGCACGGGCGGCCGAATCGCCCCAGGTACTCTTTTCACTGGCGGCCGCGGTCGGTGCGGGACTCCTCGTCAGCTTCCAGCAATCCATGAATGGCCGAGCAGGGCAGGCCTATGGATCCACCACCACGGCGACGGCCATCAACTATGTGGCCTCCGCCGCCGGTTTGCTGGTGGCCACGGCCCTTGCGGCGCTACTGCGGATCGAATCTTTTGGGTTCTCCAGCGCGCCGCTGTGGTGGATGTACTTTGCCGGGCCGCTGGGAATCCTCTTTGTGGTAACGGGTGTCACGTTGGTTCCCAGGCTCGGGGCCCTGCTCTTGGGCATGGGGCTGGTGACGGGGCAATTGGTTGGTTCCCTCGCCATGGACCTGGTCATCTCACCCGAAATAGTTGGCGGAAACGAAATCGCTGGAACACTGGTAACGCTGGTGGCGGTCTTGGTTGCCTCCTGGCAACCCAACGGGCGACCACGCTGGAAGGCAAGGAAGACATCATGAGTTCGACTTCGACTTCGACTTCGGCTCGCAAAGTGAACAAGGCACGCTCCCTGGCGCCCCTCTATGTGGCGACGGCGGTGGTGGCCGGATTGGCGATGCCGATCCAAAGCCGCATCAATGGCGCACTGGGCCTCCGGCTGGGGGATCCCGTGGCTGCCTCGCTGGTCAGTTTCACCACCGGGCTCATCCTCCTGGCCGTCGCCTCGTTGCTGGTGCCGCGGGCGCGGGCCGGGGCCATGGCGATCCCGCGGGCCCTGCGGGAGAAGCGTTTCCCCGTTTGGTATCTGGCGGCCGGCTGCGTCGGCGCGTTCGTGGTGATCTCCCAGACGATGACGGTGCCCGTGCTGGGCGTCGCCTTGTTCACGGTTTCCATCGTCACCGGCCAGACCCTGGGCTCCCTGCTGGTGGACGGCATCGGTTTCGGGCCCGGCGGGCGGCGGCGCATCAGCACCATTCGCGCGCTCGGTGCCGGATTGACCATTGCCGGAGTCATCTGGGCGGTCAGCCCGAGGATGGGCTCGGCGGCGTCCATCGCCACCTTGCTGCTCCCGATGGCCGTGCCGTTGGTGGTGGGTTTCCTCATGGGATTCCAGGCCGCGGCGAACGGCGTCCAGGCGCAGGCCTATGGAACACCCGTGGCGGCGACCCTCGTGAACTTCTTCGTGGGCGGCATCCTGCTCGCCATCCTGCTGCTGGTGCGCCTGCCGATTGTCGGGCTCCCGGAGGGCCTGCCGACCCAGTGGTGGTACTACCTGGGTGGCCCGCTGGGTTGCGTGTTCATCGGGCTTTCCGCATTCCTGGTCAAGCACCTGGGCGTCCTGTTGACCGGCCTGGGCATGATTTGCGGCCAACTGGTCGGATCGCTGCTCATCGACGTGGTCGTGCCCGCGCCCGGCGCCGTCATCAACGCCGCGACCATTGCCGGGACGCTGCTGACGCTGGCAGCCGTGGCCATGGCTTCGATTCCCTTCGGCAGGATGCGTCGAGTCCGGACCTAGCGCCGAATCCCGATTCCTTGGTCAGGGATGCACCGAACGAAGATGCCCGGCGAAGTTGGGGCATCCGCCCCATGTGCCGGCCGGTCCGTGTGATCTATGATCCCACCAGCAGGGGAAAAGGAAACGGGCATGGAGCGGCGTCGCACGGAGTCGTGATGCGGGGGGATTGCGGCAGGGCACGCCCCACCCCGAAGCGGAGCGGAGCGCGGCAGTCGATTCCCTGCCGCCGGAACAGGGGGCAGGACGCCATGAGTATTCTTCAAACCACCAGCGAAGCCGAGGCCGTCGGTGCAACCGCCGCCGCCTACGCGGCGGATCGGGCGGCGCTGGGTTATGTGCCGAGCCACACCAAGGTCTTGGCCATGAATCCCGAGGCCTTCGACGCCTGGAAGACCCTGCAGTCGGCGATCGCCGGCTCGATGGGCATGCGTAGGTACGAGCTGGTGACCCTGGCCGCGGCGCTCGGGCTCGGGTCCCGGCATTGCCGGCTGGCCCACGGGAACAAGGCGCTGAAGTTCTTCGACGAGCAGGAGCTGCTGGGGATCGCCAGGGATTACCGCAATGCCGGCCTGAACGAGGAGGAGATCGCAATGATGGACTTCGCGATCAAGCTGAGTGCCGACTCGGCCGCCATGGACGAGTCAGACAGCCGACGACTGCGCGATCTCGGCTTCTCCGACCGGGAGATCGTTGACATCACGCTCGCGGCCGCGGCCCGGAACTACCTGAGCAGGACCCTGCAGGCATTGGCCGTGGACGTTGACATGCCGCCGAAACTCAGCGAAGAGATGCGCGGCGCCCTGCTCGATCCGCTCGATATCCGGGAAACCGCCGCCGACTGATCGTTCACTACCCGTCGCACGGCGATCCGCCGTCGTCAATGCCCCCGCAAATCAGCGTCTGTCGTCTCGGGCTGGTGGTCCTCCGCCCCGGCGGGTTGCGAGCCTGGACAGGACCAGCCGATTTGCCGCACCCGTCTTGGCCAACAGGTGTGAGATGTGTGAACTGACAGTCTTCTCGCTGATGACCAAGGACCGGGCAATGTCCCCATAGGTGCGTCCCGCAACGACGTACTCGAGGATTTCCCGTTCGCGTGCCGTGAGCCCCGGCAATTCGATGGCGCCTGCCGCCGGCTTTCCGACGGTTCGGAGGTCCGTCGCGATCCTCGCCCGGGTGGCAATCTCGTTCAGCGAAGCCTGAAGGGGCCCTGCCTGGAGTTCCTCGGCAAGGGAGATCCCGCGGCGAAGCAACGCGGTGGCCGGGCCGTGGCCGGAATGGCCGTGCAGCAACAGCGCCTGCACGGCCCGCCAACACGAATAGGCTTCCTCCCAGCGCAGGGACGCGGCCTGACACGCATCACTCGCCGCCGTCCACTGCATCGCGTTGTCGGCACCGGAACGGGCCCTGCCGATTTCCGCCTGGTACAGCAGGTTGAAGGCGGCTATTTGGGCGTCGTAGAGATCGGTGTCGTTGCCGGTATCCGCAAGCACCGTGGGGAATCGGTGCACCAGGGCCTCGGTGAGCGCGAGCGGCTCGGCGATGCTGGCTCCCTCGTCGTTTGCCTCCTGGACCTGGTCGGCAAGGGCCCGGGCGGCAAGGGGGATGAGCCATTCGCACATGGTCGGCGGTTGGCCCTCCTTGGTGGCCCCTGCCATGGCCGCGGAGTACGCGGCAGCAGGGTTCCCCGTGGCAAGGAGCACTTCCGCGCGGACGGCGTCGAAATCAAGGTTGTTGTATCCCGACTTGTGGGCGAACAATTCCTCGGCGCGGTATAGGTGCGCCTGCGCCTCGTCCCGGCTGCCCTGCAAGGCAGCCAGCCTGGCGGCGGTCAGCCGGGCCGCGACATCGCCCAAGGGGCCCGGGTCCGAGCCGAGGGCGACCCGCAGGGCCTTCACGCATTCGCGCCAGCGGCCGATGGCAAGGTAACTGCTGGCCTCGTCGGCGGCCATCTTGGAAATGTACACGTGGGGTGCGCCCAGGGCAGCCAACCGCTCCCTCCCGGCGCGCATCAGGTCGGCAAACGACTGGCTGGTCCATGTCTCCGTCGCATTGGCCTGCCAAGTCGTTGCGTGGACCATGGCCCAGAAGTCCCTGGCCCGTGTCGCCGCACTTGCTGCCCGGGCGGCAAGTGCGCGGGCTTCGGCGGGGCGCTCGCCGATCAGCGCGGCCATGGCGTTGGCCGTCAGGGCATAGGACAGTGCACGCGGGTTTCCCGCCTTCAGGGCAATCTCCAGCGCCCGGGCGGCCTGTCCTTGCGCCTTGGGATCGTTTTTCCATAACCCGACGTGTGCGAGCTCGGCCAGGGCGTAGGCATATTGCCAGCTCTCGGGAGCGGATTGGGCCAGCAGGACCGCCCGGCGCAGCTGGCTGCTCGAGAGGAACTCGAGCCCGGCGGAAAATCGCAGCAGGGTGCCTCGGACCAGCAACTCGGAAACGTCCAATGGCCGTTCCGTCTCGTCAATCACCGTCAGCAGGGACTGAACCGCCTCCAACTCGTCGTCCATGGCGCCGGCGTCCTCGGCCGCCGTGCGCAAGCGGACCAGCAGCTCCTCCCGGCTTTCATCCGTGTTGGGCAGGTCGGAATGCAGGGCCAGTGCACGATGCAGCAGGCGCAGCATCTCACTGGTCCCGCCGGCTGCTCCCGCCGCGGCGGAGGCACGCAGCGTCCAACGGTAGGCCTCGGCGGTGTGGCCGGCGGCGTCGTGGTGATGCGCCAATGCGGCCAGGAACTCGAACGTAGGGGGCGTGCCCCGGGCCAACAAGCTTTCCCCGTACGCGGCAAAAAGTGAATGCCAGTCCCGCCGCTGCCCGCTCTCCAGCCCCTGTTCCAGGACCTCGGAGATAATCGGGTGGTGGAACCACCAGTGCGTTCCATCGGGTCCGCACTCGACCAGTCCCGCCTCCGTCGCCTCGAGCAGAATCCCAGCCGCGTCGCGAGGAGTCCCGGCCTGCCTGGCCAGGCCTGTCAGGTCTTGGGCGCGAATGGGCCTGCCTCCGACGGCCATCAGCTGGGTGAGCTGCCGTGCACCGTCGGAGAGTCCGTGCCAGGAACGCAGGACCGCGGCCCTCAAGTCCTCCGGCAGTCGCACCGGCAGGTGCCGGGTGTCCGGTCCCAGGCCATCGATGATCAACCTGTTGAGGTAGGCATTGCCGGCGGTGTGCGAAAAGACTTCCTGCACCAACGACTGGTGCGGGGGAGCTCCCAGCATCCGCGCCATCTGGGCCCCGGTCGCGATCCTGTCCAAGGGTCCCAATCTCAGCCAGGAAATCCTGGGCATGCGGCGGATGTCGGCGAGCCAGCGCTGCAATGGATGGGTTTCCCCGATCTCCCCGCTGCGCAACGTGGCCAGGATGGACAGGCGCCGGGCGCCGGGTCCGGCAATGAGATACATCAGGGTGTTCAGGGTGCCTTGGTCCGCCCACTGCAGGTCATCGACCACCAGTGCCACCGGCCGGATCCGGCACAGCCGCGTCAGCCATTCGTCGATGGCGACAATGACTGCGTCGGAGGCGGAACCGCTGGTTCCGAGGACCGGAGTTTCGATGCCGTCAACCGGCGGGGCCTGGCGGATGGCCGAGCGCAGGGCCAGGAAGGGGACCGTCATCGAGGCCAGCGGCAGGCAGGATCCGGAAAGAACCAGAACCTCGGAAGTCATCGCGGCGCAGGCCTGGTGCACGAGTGCCGTTTTCCCGATTCCGGGATCGCCCGAGACCACAAGGGTGTAAGCGCTGCCTGCGGCCGTGCCGTCCAGGCACGCCTCGATCTCGGCCAGCTCGGTTCCTCTCCCCACGAGATCCGGGCCAATCAGCCCAAGCCCTTGTGCCACAGGTCCAGTGTGCCACCAACCCGGCGCGCGGGCTGGGGATACTGAGGGCTTTCGCATGAAACTTGAGGATTCGTTCCCGATGCCGGCGGAGGGTACCCGGGCGCACCGTGGAGGTATCGGAATCACACCCCCCCATATGGAGGCAACATCATGAACTTCCCACACAAGGCCCCTCGCTTGGCAGGCCTCGCCGCCATCGCCTTGGCCTTGGCCCTTGCTGGTCCTTCCCCGGCGCTTGCCAAGCTTGACCCGGGAGGCGCTGCCGTTGTTGAGACGGCGACCACCAGCCCCGCGTGCCCGCTGGCGAGGATCGGGGCCCAACTGGTCCACTGCGACAGCCTCACCGGGGCAGGCGTCAGGGCCCCTGCCTGGGTTCCCGAACGTTGAGCGCCGAACACCTCCTGGCCGCACCCCGGCTTGGCATGCGCCAGGCCGGGTTTCTCTGCCGTAATCCGCAGGCCGTGGACTTGGGATGAGGTGCAGCCGTGGTTTGGCGGGGGACCTTCATGGGAAACCCGAGTCAGTAGCCGACCCGCTGGCCAACGGGGCGAGGTTGCTTTTTTAGCGGATCAGGAATGGCCATGCCGCGCCGCGTGGTCGGTGCCCTGGCGGGTGACAAACCCGGAAAGTTCCAGGCGGTTCGCGGTGCCTGTTTTGCGCAACATGTTTGAGATGTGCCTGCTGAGGGCCCTGAATCCACGGTATTTACATCGCCTTCCGGGTGGTCACCTCTGATGCAAGGGCACGGTGTCCGAGAGCATTTTTGAAGTATCGAACTTAGGAAATATGGAAGGTGGCATCACGTTTTTCCCACACAAGGCGTCGGGGTTCGCCGGCTTGGCCGCCGGCACACTGCTTTTGGCGGGTCAGGGTCCTCTTTCCGCGATGGCAACGGAAGACCCTGGCGCGGCTGTGATCACGATTCAAGGGGAAACCGGCTACTTTTGCGTGGTGCCGGGCGTGGAGGAGCAAGTGATTCGTTGTGACTGTCCCCGCCGGGGGCGGGGACAGTACCCCGCCGTGGCTGCGGGAGCCTGAACGGCCCGCAGCCCATATCCCGGTCCTTTCCGGCCAAGGCGGAAAGACCCTGCTTTCCCGGGAATAACTTGGTCCTTTTGGCGGGCCATGGCAAACGATGTCGGCCATGGTCGGCCAGGTTTGTTTAAGAGGGCGGAGGCCAACCCCCCTCTGGTCCGGCGGGTTCGGCTCGGCGCCACCCGGAGGTCCCGGCCCGCACGGTTTGGGCGGTCGTACGGATCGATGTCCTGCCATGACGACAAGGCTCCGCGTCCGAGCACCGACAACCGGGGTCCTGGTGCCGCCTGCTGGATGCTCGAACTTCGCAACCCAAACACGTTAGGCTTGGCGAGTATGTTTTCGCCCAACGGACCGCAACCAGCGGCCTCGTGAACCATTGGAGTTGTTATGGCGCCTCAGTCCAAGCTCGATCAAGTCATCTCCCTCGCCAAACGGCGCGGCTTCGTCTTCCAGGCCGGTGAAATCTACGGCGGATCCCGCTCCGCATGGGACTACGGACCCCTGGGCACCGAGCTCAAGGAAAACATCAAGCGCGAATGGTGGCAGAGCTTCGTCCGCGGACGCGAGGACATGGTGGGCCTTGATTCCTCCATCATCCTGCCCAAGGCCGTCTGGGAAGCCTCCGGCCACGTCGCCACCTTCACCGACCCGCTGGTCGAGTGCACCTCCTGCCACAAGCGCCACCGCCAGGACCACCTCGTTGAGGCCTTCGTCACCAAGAAAAAGCGCCAGCCGGTTGACGGCATGAGCGAAATTCCTTGCCCCGACTGCGGCACCAAGGGCCAATTCACCGAACCGCAAATGTTCTCCGGATTGATGAAGACCTTCCTGGGCCCTGTCGACACGGCCGCCGGCATGGCTTACATGCGCCCGGAAACCGCGCAGGGCATCTTCGTGAACTTCAACAACGTGCTCACCGCCTCCCGCAAGAAGCCGCCGTTCGGCATCGGCCAGATCGGCAAGGCCTTCCGCAACGAGATCACCCCCGGCAACTTCATCTTCCGCACCCGCGAGTTCGAGCAGATGGAAATCGAGTT
This sequence comes from Paeniglutamicibacter sp., assembly GCF_046714615.1. Lineage (NCBI taxonomy): Bacteria > Bacillati > Actinomycetota > Actinomycetes > Micrococcales > Micrococcaceae > Paeniglutamicibacter > Paeniglutamicibacter sp. Next base: position 54,702 of record NZ_JBKKAP010000081.1, on the reverse strand, counting down.
CTTCACCGCCCCCGAGGACGCCCCGGCGTTCTTCGACAAGTGGGTCGAGGACTGCTGGGCCTGGTTCCTGGACCTGGGCATCAGCGAGGAGAACCTGCGCCGCTTCGACGTCCCCGAGGACGAGCGCGCCCACTACTCCGCGGGCACCATCGACTTCGAGTACCGCTTCGGCTTCCAGGGCTCTGAGTGGGGCGAGCTCATGGGCGTCGCCAACCGCACCGACTACGACCTGACCAGCCACTCCAAGGGCTCGGGCACCGAGCTGTCCTACTTCAACCAGGCCACCGGCGAACGCTACACCCCGTACGTGATCGAGCCGTCCTTCGGCCTGACCCGTTCGATGATGGCCTTCCTGGTCGACGCCTACGTCGAGGACGAGGCCCCGAACGCCAAGGGCGGGGTGGACAAGCGCACCGTGCTCAAGCTCGATCCGCGTCTGGCCCCGGTCAAGGCCGCGGTGCTTCCGCTCTCGCGCAACGAGGACCTGTCCCCGAAGGCCAAGGCGCTTGCCGCCGAGCTGCGCAAGACCTGGAACATCGACTTCGACGATGCAGGCGCCATCGGCCGTCGCTACCGCCGCCAGGATGAGATCGGCACGCCGTTCTGCATCACCGTGGACTTCGACACCCTCGAGGACCAGGCCGTGACCATCCGCGACCGCGACACCATGACCCAGGAACGCGTGGCACTGGACAAGGTGCGCACCTACCTGTCCGAGCGCCTCAACGGAGCCTAGCCACATGTCGACACTCGAATTCCGGCCCTGGCGGGACGGCGACGACCTGGCGCTGCTGGAGCTCTTCGGCGATCCGGCGTCCCCGCACGCCCACCAGGACCGGACGATGTTCCGCGGCGACTCGAACGCGCCGTTCAGCCGCGCGCTGGTGGCCACCGACCAGGGCATCGCGGTGGCGGCGGGCGTGGTGTTCGCCTCCACGCTGCACCCGACGCGCCTGTGGCTCTACGTCGAGGTGGCGCGTGAACACCGCCGCACCGGGTTGGGCACCGAACTGGTGGCGCGCCTGCGCGCCCTGGTGCCTGCCGGGCAGCCCGCCGAGCTCAAGGCCCGCTACACCGTGACTCCCGGAACCGATGCGGCCACGGCCGCCGGGTTCTGCGCGTCGCTGGGCATGCAGGAAATCCAGGTCGCCCGCGACGTGGTCGTCGAGCCCGGGGGACTGCAGCTGCCGTTCTTCGAGGACGACGGGCTGACCCTGGACGACATCGCAACCGGCAGCGTCGAGCTGACCAAGTTGGTCGTGGAGTTCTACAACGCGACCCATGAGTGGGACCCGGCGAACATGACGCTGGGCAGTGCGCAGAAGATGCTGCTCGACGACGCCACCGGCGCCCAGGGCGTGATCGTGTTCCGCGACAGGCCAAAGGCCAAGGGCGGGAAGATCCTGACCTTTGCCATCAGCTACACGCCGGCGCGCGTCGATGCGCCGGCCGACGTGTTGCTGGGCTGGAACCCGGAGCTGGGCTACGACGAGTCGGCGGAGCCGATCCGCGGGATGCTCGCAATGCTGGCACACCAGTACCCGGTGAAGCTGGAGGTCGACGGTTCGATGGTCGTGCTTTCCTCGCTCATCGATGCGCTGGTGCGTGCCAACCACGCCACGGTCACCGCGACCACGCACATCATGGCCACCGCGTAGTTTCACGGCCATAATGCCGATGGCGTTGGATGTTTCCCCGCAAAGGGGAGCGTCCGGCGCCATCGTTGTTTGCGAGTGGTGTTACTTCTTCCAGCCCAGTTCACGGGCGATGTTCGCGATCTCCGTCATCACGTGGGTGTTGTAGTCCACGCCGAGCTGGTTCGGCAGTGCGAAGAGCACGTAGTCGGCCTCGGTGATCGCCTCGTCGGCCATGAACTGCTGCGCGACCTCCTCGGGCGTTCCCGAATAGGTGGGGCCCGAACGCGCCCTCGAACCATCCAGCACGCCCACGGAGTCGCCGCGCTCGCGGCGCCCGAAGTAGATCTCGTCGGTGTCTGTGGTGACAGGGAACGCGCTGCGGGTCACCGCGGTCATTCCGCCGGTGCTGTGGCCGCCGGCGGCGTAAGCAGCCTTGTACTGGCGGAGCTGGTCGGCCTGCAGCACGTGGAAGGGCCGCCCGTCGTCCTCGAGCAGCAGCGTGGAGGAGAGCAGGTTCATGCCGACCGAGGCGGTCCACAGCCCCGCGCCGATGGTTCCGGCACCCCACCAGATCCGGTTCTCCAGCCCGGGGGAGAGCGGATTGATCGGGAGCAGCTCGTCCTGGTCGTGGTGGCCACCGGGCATCGGGTGGGCCATGCCTGCGCCGGTGATGGCCTCGCGGAAGCGGGCGGCACGCCGGCGGGTCTCGTTCGCCCAGGTGTCCCCGGCCTCCAAGTCGTAGCCGAACTGGTGCTGCCCGTCGCGGGCGGATTCGGGTGAACCGCGGCTGATGCCCAGCTGCAGCCGCCCGTTGCTGATCGCGTCGGTGGCCCCGGCCATTTCGGCCATGTACAGCGGGTTCTCGTAGCGCATGTCGATCACCCCGGTACCGACCTCAAGGGTGGTGGTCTTCGCCGCCATGGCCGCCAGCAGCGGGAACGGGCTGGAGAGCGAATTGCCGAAGTGGTGCACCCGCATCCAGGCTCCGTCGAACCCGGATTCCTCTGCCGCGACCGCCAGATCCATCATCTGGCGCACGGCGTCGGCCCCGGTGGGCACCGGGGAATTGCTGGAGCCTCCCGAATGGCCGAAGGTCAAGAACCCTATCTTTTTCACGCTTCATCCTTTGCATGCAAACGTATGTACCTCGGGTACAGCCGCGGGACGCCACCCATTATTCCCGGTGTGATGCACAAGTTGCCGCCCGGCCGCCACGGATTTGGATCTATTTGAGAGAATGGGTTAGTGACTGCAATTTCCGACGTATCCCAGACCGGCGCGCCCTCGGCGGCGAAACTTGAGCTGCCCCCGCTCCAGCTGGGAAAACACACCATTGACACCCCGGTGATCCTGGCCCCCATGGCCGGCATCACCAACAAGGCCTTCCGCCGGCTCTGCCGCGAATACGGTGGCGGGGTCTACGTCACCGAAATGGTCACCTCCCGGGCCCTGGTGGAGCGCAATGCCGAGTCCATGCGCATCATCTCCCACGACCCCGACGAATCCCTGCGCTCGGTCCAGCTCTACGGCGTGGACCCCAAGACCGTCGGAGCGGCGGTGCGCCTGATCGTCGAGGAAGACCGCGCGGACCACATCGACCTGAACTTCGGCTGCCCGGTGCCCAAGGTCACCCGCAAGGGCGGGGGAGCGGCGCTTCCCTGGAAGACCGACCTTTTCACCTCCATCATCAAGGCAGCCACCACCGAGGCGGCCCGCGGGGACGTGCCCTTGACCATCAAGATGCGCAAGGGCATCAACGAGGACCACCTCACCTACATCGAATCGGGCAAAATCGCCCGCGACCACGGCGTCGCGGCCGTGGCCCTGCACGGGCGCACCGCCAGCCAGTACTACTCGGGCAAGGCCGACTGGGACGCGATCGCGCGCCTGCGCGAATCCCTGCCGGACATGCCGGTGCTGGGCAACGGGGACATCTGGAGCGCCGAGGATGCCGTGGCGATGGTCAAGCAGACAGGCGTCGACGGCATCGTTGTGGGCCGCGGCTGCATGGGCCGCCCCTGGCTCTTCGGGGACCTGCAGGCAGCCTTCGAGGGCACCGACAAGCGCTACACCCCCGGCCTGGCCAAGGTCGCGGAGACCGTTTACCGCCACGCCGAACTGCTCACCGAATACTTCGAGGACGAGTTCAAGGGCCTGCGCGACATCCGCAAGCACATGGCCTGGTACTTCAAGGGCTACCCGGTCGGCGGGGACATCCGTTCCGCCCTGGCCCAGGTGCCCACCCTTGAGGTGCTGCGCGAGTTGCTGGCCCAGCTGGATCACTCCATGCCCTACCCGGGCAAGGACGCCGAGGGACAGCGCGGACGGGCCGGATCCCCGAAGAAGACGCACCTGCCCGACGGCTGGCTTGCCACGCGCGAGATGGACGAGAAGCACAAGGCCATGATTTCCGCGGCCGAACTAGACGTTTCCGGCGGCTAAGGAGCCCAATGTTGCAGATTCCCGGATACACCGAGGCGGACCAGGATCGATGGGTACCCGAACCGCCCAAGAAGGCGTACCGGACCGCGTTCGAGCGCGACCGCGCCCGGGTGCTGCACTCCTCGGCCCTGCGCCGGCTGGGAGCCAAGACCCAGGTCGTGGCCCCGTCCTCCGACGACTTCGTCCGCACCCGGCTCACCCACTCACTGGAAGTGGCCCAGGTGGGCCGCGAGCTCGGCGCGACGCTTGGTTGCGACCCGGACGTCGTGGACACAGCCTGCCTGGCCCACGACCTGGGCCACCCGCCCTTCGGCCACAATGGCGAAACCGCGCTCAACGAGCTGGCCGGCGACATCGGCGGGTTCGAGGGCAACGCCCAGACCCTGCGCCTGCTCACCCGCATCGAGACCAAGACCTTCAGGCACACCGGTGCCTCCGCCGGGCTGAACCTCACCCGCGCCTCGCTGGATGCCGCCTGCAAGTACCCGTGGCTGCGGGCCGACGCCCCGGAAAAGCACGGCAAGACGACCTCCAAGTTCGGCGTGTACGTCGACGACGCCCCGGTCTTTGACTGGCTGCGCTCCGGTTCCGGCGCCCAGGCGGGGCAAACCTGCATCGAGGCCCAGGTCATGGACCTGGCCGACGACATCTCCTACTCGGTTCACGACGTCGAGGACGCGATCAATGCAGGGCGCTTCCAGCTGCGCTGGATCAAGGACCGGACCGAACGCGCCCGAGCGGTCACCTTCACCCGGCAGTGGTACTTGCCCCACGTCGAGGACGCCGTCATCGATGCGGCCTTCTCCCGGCTCGAGGCCACCAACGAATGGGTGCCGCACGCAGACGGCTCGCGCCGTTCCATGGCAGCGCTGAAGGACATGACCAGCCAGTTCATCGGGCGCTTTTGCCAGTCCGCGATCGACGCGACCCGCGAGCAGTTCGGGCCCGGGGAGCTGACCCGCTTCAACGCAGCGCTCATCGTCCCCGAATCCACCGAACACGAGATTGCCGCGATGAAGGGCCTGGCCACCGCGTACGTGATGACCAGCGACGAGCGCAAGCCAATCTATGCGCGACAAAGCGAGATCCTGGCCGAGCTGGTGAACCTGCTTGCCGAGACCGGGGACAAGTACCTCGAGCCGCTGTTCGCGGCCGACTGGCGCGAGGCCGCCGACGACACGGGGCGGCTGCGGACCGTCATCGACCAAGTGGCTTCGCTCACCGACGCCTCGGCCATCGAGTGGCACGCCACCCTGGTGCTGGGCAAGAGCTTCAACGAACGCCTCTTCTAGGCCCGCGGCCCGATCCACAGCCCGCAGCGGAACGGCACATCCCATTCGGGTTTCGTCACTAGACTGGGGTGTATGGCAGGCCTGATTAAGCGTGAAGATATCGACGAAGTCCGCAACCGCACGGACATCAAGGAAGTCATCGACGGATATGTGACGCTGAAATCCGCCGGTGTCGGCTCCTGGAAGGGCCTGTGCCCATTCCACGACGAGCGTTCCCCGTCGTTCCACGTGCGTCCGCAGGTCGGTTCCTTCCACTGCTTTGGCTGCGGCGAATCCGGCGACGTGATCGCCTTCATGCAGAAGATGGACCACGGCACCTTCTCCGAGACCGTCGAGCAGCTCGCCGCCCGCGTCGGCATCGAACTGCACTACGAAGACGGGGGCACCGGCCCGCGCCGCGAGGACACCGGCCGCCGCCAGCGCCTGCTCGACGCCCACAAGATCTCCGAGGAGTTCTTCCGCGAACAACTCACCACCCCCGGTGCCGCCGCGGGCCAGAAATTCCTCGCCGAACGCGACTTCGATGCGGAGGCAGCCGCCCACTTCGGCGTCGGCTACGCGCCCCAGGGCTGGGACGCACTGCTCAAGCACCTGCGCGGCCGCGGCTTCCAGGACGAGGAGCTCAAGCTCACCGGCATCTTCTCCGAGGGCAACCGCGGGATCTATGACAGGTTCCGCGGCAGGCTGATCTGGCCCATCCGCGACCTCACCGGGGCCACCATCGGGTTCGGTGCGCGCAAGCTCTACGAGGATGACCAGGGCCCCAAGTACCTGAACACCCCCGAGACCCAGCTCTACAAGAAGTCCCAGGTCCTCTACGGGGTCGACTTGGCGAAGAAGGAAATCACCAAGACCCGCCAACTGGTCGTCGTCGAGGGCTACACCGACGTGATGGCCTGCCACCTTTCGGGCATCGGGACCGCTGTGGCCACCTGCGGTACCGCCTTTGGCACCGACCACATCAAGATTGCCCGCCGCCTGTTGCGCGACGACGGATCCGGCGGCGAGGTGGTCTTCACCTTCGACGGCGACGCCGCCGGCCAGAAGGCCGCACTTCGGGCCTTCGAGGAAGACCAGAAGTTCATCGCCCAGACCTATGTCGCGGTCGAGCCGACCGGTGCTGACCCCTGCGACCTGCGACAGACCCGCGGCCCGGAGGCGGTGCGCGAACTCATCGACTCGAAGCGCCCGCTCTTCGAGTTCGCCATCAAGGCCGGCTTGAAGAACTTCAACCTCAACACCGTCGAAGGCCGCGTGCAGGCGCTGCGCGTCAGCGCCCCCATCGTGGCAGAGATCCGCGATTCGGCCATTCGCCCGGCCTACGCCCGCGAACTTGCCGGTTGGCTCGGCATGGACATGGAGGACGTCAACCGGGCCGTGGGGGCCTCGGTGCGACGCAACCGGATGCCCAAGGCGGCCGAACCTGTCCACGGCAACCAGGGCCATGGTGCGCCGGAGCAACCCGCTGCTCCCGTCTACTCGCGTCCCGATCCGCGCGACCCGGTATCCCGGATGGAGCGCGAGGCGCTCGAGGTCGTGCTCCAGCAGCCGGCACAGCTGACACCCGAACAGTGGCAGGCGTTCTACGATGCCCGGTTCATGGCCCCGGCCCATGCCGCAGTGCACGATGCCGTTCGTGCCGCAGGTCTGTCGGGTGCCACCCCGTCGCAATGGGTCGAAGCCATCCGGCAGGAAGTGCCCGAACCGCTGCGTTCCTTCGTCTCCGAACTGGCCGTGACACCGCTCCCGGCGAACAGCACCGAGGCCCTGCTGCGCTATTGCAACGACATCATCAATCGCCTCTTCGAGTTGCAAATCACACATTTGAAGGCCGAGAAGATGGGGGAGCTGCAGCGGATGGATCCTGCGGGGGATCCGGAGGGCTTCCAGCGCATCAACCGGGAGCTTTTGGAGCTGGAATTGCGCCGCCGGGCACTGCGCCAGGACTAGCTGCAGCAGGGGGCGAGGGACGATTTTTGTTTTCCCGAAACCTTGTGTAGAGTATTTCTCGTTGCATTCCTCCGTAGCTCAATTGGCAGAGCATTCGACTGTTAATCGAAGGGTTACTGGTTCAAGTCCAGTCGGAGGAGCCAAAACAAAGGAATCCGTATTTTCTTCACAGAAAATGCGGATTCTTTTGCATTAATCCACCGTTGCCGACAGGCCCGGTCCAAGGGCGGCCAATCCGGGGCGGCAGGGCATGGCAGCAGCGCCCCGGTGAATCTAGGCTGGTGCCATGGAGTGGCTGGCGGCGTACGACTACGGCATGGCCCGCGAAATCCTGCAACGCGGGGTAGCGCTGATCTACCTGGTTGCCTTCATCTCGACACTGAACCAGTTCCGTGCCCTCGCAGGCGAACGCGGGTTGCTTCCCGTGCCCCGGTTGCTTCGGAGACCCGGTGCCCACGGTCCTTCGTTGTTCAGCCGGATCGGGTACTCGGACCGGAAACTGGTGGCCGTGTGTGCCGCAGGGTGCGCCATCTCCGGGGTGCTGGTGGTCGGCCTTCCCCAGGCGGGACCCCCGTGGCTACCGCTGTTCGGCTTCCTGGCCCTGTGGGGCTTGTACATGTCGATCGTGAATGTGGGGCAGGCGTTCTATGGTTTCGGCTGGGAAATGCTTCTGCTCGAGGCAGGGTTCACCGTGGGCCTGCTCGGTTCCCGGCAGGTCCCGCCACCGCAAACCATCCTGCTGCTGATTGCCTGGCTGGTGTTCCGGCTGGAATTCGGAGCCGGCATGATCAAATGGCGTGGGGACCCGGCATGGCGAAACCTCACGGCCATGTACTACCACCACCAGACCCAGCCGATGCCCGGGCCGTTCAGCCGCCTGGCCCACCTGGCCCCGAAATGGTGGCACCGCTGCGAGGCGGTGGGCAACCACGGTGCCCAGCTGGTGATCCCTTTCCTGCTCTTTGCACCCCAACCGCTGGCTTCCATCGCGGCCGGCATCGTCATCGCCACGCAGCTGTGGTTGGTGGCCACTGGCAACTTCGCCTGGCTTAACTGGCTCACCATCGTGCTGGCGTCCTGCCGGATCAGCGATCCGGTGCTGCGCCAGATCATCCCCTGGCTTTCGCCCGCGACCGGCCCGCGAGCCGAGACTCCACTCTGGTGGACCGTGGTCGTGCTGGCCGGTACGGCGTTGCTGGCAGTGCTCTCCATTCCGGCGCTGCGCAACCTGTTCTCGTCCCGCCAGCGCATGAATGCATCCTTCAACCGGTGGCAATTGGGCAACGCCTACGGAGCCTTCGGCACGGTCACCCGGCAGCGGATCGAGGTCGTCATCGAGGGCACCGAGAGCGAATCACCCGACGAGGCGACCTGGCTTGAGTACGGATTCAAGGGGAAGCCGGGGGATGTGTCCAGGCGACCGCGCCAATTCGCGCCCTACCACCTGCGCCTGGACTGGATGATGTGGTTCCTGCCGCTGGACTCGATACACCAGCGCTGGTTCCATGCGCTGTTGGGCAGGCTGCTGGAGGCCGATGGCCGGACCTTGGCACTGTTGGGCCACGATCCGTTCTCCGGGAGGCAACCGCGCTTCATTCGCGTGCTCACCTACCGCTACCGTTTCACCACTGCCGCGGAGCACAGGAGCACCGGAGCCCATTGGGTGCGTGACCGGCGGCTGTTGGTGATCGGTCCCGTTGCCCGGCAATGACCTGCAGCTGCGCGATGCCAGGACGTCCTGGCCGCCGGGCTCGGCATGACGCGGTGGGGTGCCGGGCCAGGAGATCAGTAGGATGGGACGGTGGCTCATATCGACGTATCCGACATCCATTACTTCCTCTCCGACGGAACCCAGCTCCTGGGTGGCGTGACCTTCAAGGTCACCTCGGGATCGAAGACCGCTCTCATCGGCCCCAACGGGGCAGGAAAGACGACGCTCTTCAAGATCATCGCCGGGGACCTCAAGTCGGACGAAGGAGTGGTCGGAAGGTCCGGAGGCATGGGCATCATGCGGCAGTTTGTGGGACAGGTGCGCGATGAATCGACGGTGCGCGACCTGCTGGTGTCCACCGCATCGGCGGACCTTGCGGCAGCGGCGAAGGCCGTGGATGAAACCGAGCTGCTCATGATGGAATCCGACGACGAGAAAATCCAGATGCGCTATGCCCAAGCCATCATCGACTGGGGAGACGCCGGCGGCTACGAGCTGGAAACCGCGTGGGACAAGGTCTGCATGGCGGCGCTCGGCGTCCCCTTCGAGCGCGCCGGTCATCGCCTGGCATCCACACTGTCCGGTGGCGAGCAAAAACGCCTGGTGCTTGAGGCCCTCTTCGAAGGGCCGGATGAGCTGTTGCTGCTTGACGAGCCGGACAACTACCTCGATGTCCCCGGCAAGCGCTGGCTCGAGGCAATGCTCAACGCCTCGACGAAGACCGTCCTGTTCATCAGCCACGACCGTGAATTGCTGAACAACGCCGCGAACCGCATCGTCACCCTCGAACCCGGCCTCTCCGGGGCCACCGCGTGGATCCACGGCGGCGCGTTCGGTTCCTACGTCGATGCGCGACGCGAACGCAACGAACGCTTCGAGGAACTGCGCAAGAGGTGGGATGAAGAGCACGCCAAGCTCAAGGAGCTGGTGAACATGTACAAGAACAAGGCTGCATTCCGCTCCGACATGGCCAACAGGTATCACGCCGCGCAAACTCGGCTTGCCAAGTTCCTTGAGGCGGGCCCGCCCCAGGCAATCCCGCTGGAACAAAACGTCAACATGCGGCTCAAGGGCGGGCGAACGGCCAAGCGTGCCATCGTGGCCGAGAAGCTTGAACTCACCGGGCTGATGAAGCCCTTCAGCAACGAGATCTGGTTCGGGGACCGCGTGGCGGTCCTGGGATCAAACGGATCGGGCAAGTCCCACTTCCTGCGCCTATTGGCCTCGGGTGGAACGGACCCGGAACGCGAGCACCTGCCTGTCTCGGAGGTCGAGATTGCCGAGGTCCCGCACAGCGGAACGGTGAAGCTTGGTGCGCGCATCCGTCCCGGGTTCTTTGCCCAAACGCACAGCCGTCCCGATCTCCTGGGCCGGACGCTGCTGGATATCCTGCATCGCGGCGACGAACACCGATCGGGCATGGCCCGGGAAGCCGCCTCCGGGGCGCTTGACGGCTACGGCCTGGCCGGCCAGGCAGAGCAGAAATACGATTCCCTCTCTGGCGGACAGCAAGCGCGTTTCCAGATCCTGCTGCTACAGCTTTCCGGAGCAACGCTGCTGCTGCTTGACGAACCCACCGACAACCTCGACCTGCATTCGGGCGAGGCGCTGGAGCGCGCCATCGAATCGTTCGTCGGCACCGTGCTGGCCGTGACCCACGACCGTTGGTTCGCCCGGTCGTTTGACCGGTTCCTGGTCTTCGGTTCCGATGGAAAAGTCTACGAGTCCGCGGAGCCGGTCTGGGACGAGACCCGGGTACAACGCCAGCGGTAGCAGCGGCCCGCTCCGTGGGTGCGGAGACACGGATCGGAGGGCGATTTCGATTTGGGATTCCATTCGGGGCTCTGGTAGTGTTTTACCTGCTTCATTCCTCCGTAGCTCAATTGGCAGAGCATTCGACTGTTAATCGAAGGGTTACTGGTTCAAGTCCAGTCGGAGGAGCGTTCATGAGAAACCCCGTTCTCCTTTGGAGAGCGGGGTTTTCGTGTCTCCACACGATCTCATACCCTGGGCGTACCTCTTCAGGTTGAGCCGTTTAAGCACGTCCGAGTGATAGTTTTGGGTTGAGCGGGCCAGGACTAGGCCGCATGAAACGGAGACACCATGTCTGGATCGGAATCGACTGGAACCCAATACCAGTCAACGCCACGAACCCTCAAGGGACAGGTAAGCGGTCTAAGCCACCTGATCCCGAACCAATTGGCTGACGAAGCGCGCATTGCCGCCAACGTCCTTAAGTCAAAGGGCATCAACGTTGGCATTGCTGCCGGCGCCGGGATCGTGGCACTGGCATTGCTTGGCCTCATGGTGATTGCCCTGGTCGTGGCCTTGATCATGGGCATCGGAACCGTCATTGAACCTTGGCTGGCAGCGCTGTTGGTAGCCGCCGGTTTCCTGGTCCTTGCACTGATCCTTGCGGCATTCGCCTTCTTCAAGATCAAGAAGGCCATGCCGCTGTTGCCTGAGGAAGCCATCCGCGGCATCCGGCACGACCTCGGAGTGGTCAAGGATGGCAGCGCCTTCGATGTCTCGACGCTCGATGAGCAGAAGCCGTCAAAGAAGGACGCTGAGGAGGACGCCAAAAAGGACGACGATCACGAGGCGAAGGCCGAGAAGCCAACGCACAACGAGTTGATCATCCGCACCCGTGAACGCCGCGAGGAGATTGCCTTGCATCGCGATGGCCTGGGACAAAAACTTGAAGTGCCCCTTCACCTGGGCGAAAAATTCTCGGACGCAGGGCAGGCTGCCGGCGACGCAGTGACCAAGGCCGCCGGCCAAGCAAGGCACCTGGCGGGCACCGCGTCGGGGAAGCTTTCCGATGGGGTGGAACGGGCAACTGGAAAGCTCGCATCCCTCAGCGGCCTCGAAGGCGAAAACGCCAAGGAGGCCCTGCGTGAGCGGTGGCGGCCTTTGGCCATCATGGCCGGATCGGTCACGATGTTCTTCGTCTTCTTGCGCAAGCTGCTGCGCAAGTAGTCGATGACAGGTGCGGTCAGACTGGAATCCCTGAACCGTTCCACCTCCGGTTGCCACTCCCGCAGAGCATCGCAAGCGGGAGATGGGGAACCTGGGCCAAGCGCCCTTGAATAGTCCCACCAGTCCAGGACCACAGAACAGACCATGAAAGAGGAGGGCATGCGCATCTTTGGAGCGGGGACACGCGACAATTTTGAATACCGCGAGCTCACGACCTTCTGGACGGTTCCGAACCTGATAACTGTTCTCAGATTCCTTCTGGTGCCGCTCTTTGTCTGGCAGACACTGACCATGCACTACGGCTGGGCGACACTCACCCTGGCAATCCTGGGTTCCTCAGACTGGATCGACGGCTATGCGGCCCGCCGCCTCGACCAGATATCCACCGTTGGCAAATGGCTGGATCCCGTCGCCGACAGGGTTGCCCTGATTGTCATTGCCACGACTTTTGTGGCCACCGAGATAGCCCCGGCATGGCTGGTGTTCTCGATTGTGATTCCCGATGCTGTCTTGATCATCAACGCGTGGGTGCTGTTTCGGGGCAACCCCAACCTCCCGGTCAGCAACCTGGGAAAGTTCCGTACCGCGCTGCTTTTGGTCGGAACACCGTTGTTGCTTTTGGGGAACACCAATTGGGGCAAGGGAACCATCCTGGGGGACATCGCGACGTGGGCACTTGCCCTGGCCTGCGTTCTTCACGTGATTGCGGCGGTGCAGTACTTCGTGCTGGCACAGCGCAAGGCCAAGGCACTCAAGTCGGGAACTGAATGGTCTGGCTAGCGGTCACGGCCGCGATCGCCGGGGCGTTCTTTTTGGCCTTTGGTACGCAGCGGCAATCCAGCGCGGTACGTGCCAGCGCCGGCGGTTTGGACATTACCGGATGGGGGATGCTCCGATTCTTCAGGACGCCCCGTTGGGTGTTCGGGTTGGTCTTGCTCGCCATGGGGATGAGCCTGAATGTATATGCGTTGGCGAGCGCACCGTTGACGGTCGTCCAGCCCATTGGTGCGATTGCGCTGGTCATCACCACGGTGGTCAATGCCCGCGAGCATCACATCAAGATGAATCGGCCAACGATCCTGGCGATCATTGCCTGCATGGTGGGCAGCGCGGCCTTCGTCTTCCTGGCCATCGAGGTCAGCGCCGAGGAACACCGGATCACCAGTGGCCAGGAGTTGCTGACCATCTTGATCCTGGCGATTGCCGTGGCCTTATTCGGCGGGGCCGTCGTGCTTTTCCCTCATCGGCTTGGCGCATTCTTCTACATCCTGGGTGCCGGAGTCCTTTTCGGGTTCGTGGCGGTGCTGGTGCGCACCATTTCCGTGGTCCTGCTTGATCCCAACGGGCGGTTCCTGGCCAACGTTTCCTGGTACTCCATCCTTGCCGTGGCCGTGGCGGGACTGCTGGGTTCCTACTTCGTGCAGAATGCTTACTCGAAGGGCCCGCCCGACCTGGTCATTGCCGGGTTGACGGTCATCGACCCCATTGTGGGGATCTCCATCGGGATTGTGATCTTGGGCGAATTGGATCCCAATGTCCAACCCGCCATTGCGCTTAGCATGGTCGGCGCCGGATGCATTGCTATCGTAGGGGTGATCGCCTTGTCGCGACATCACCCGGACGTGCTTGAACGCAAGGCCGAAGCCAAACGACGCACCAAGGTCAGCGATGGCAAATAGACTTCACCGAATTCCTGCGATTGCCCAACCAAGACAATGAAACGACAACCGTGGCCTCGAAATGCGGTCATGTCAAGGAGTGAACACACCCCGTGACGGGCGATAAACCATTGAAGATCGTGATTGCGGCGGATACCTATCATCCGGATGTCAACGGCGCAGCAGTATTTTGTTATCGACTGGCCACGGCCATGACCGAGCGTGGGCACCAAGTGCACGTCATGGCCACCCGGCCGGACACGGGGCCCACGGTCACCGAGGTCCTGCCCGAGGCAACCGTTCACCGGCTGCGCTCGCATGCGGTGCCGACGCACGAATACTTCCGCATTTGCTTCCCCTGGGAAATCAACCCGGAAATCAAGCAGTTGCTCAACGAGATCAAGCCTGACGTCGTCCATGCCCAATGCCACTACATGATCGGCCAGGGAGCCCTGGCCTTCGGCAAGAAGCAGGGCATCCGGACCGTGGCCACCAACCACTTCATGCCGGAGAACCTGGATCCGTTCCTGCCCTTCCCCCAGTGGTTCAAGCGGATCGTGGCACGCAACTCCTGGCGCGACATGGGCAAGATCATGGGCAAGGCGAATGTCGTCACCACGCCGACCCCGCTGGCAGCCCGGGCCATGACCCAGTATGCGCGATTGGGCACGGTCCTCCCGCTGTCCAACGGGATCGACTCCAGCAACTATGAGCTCGGGGCCATGGAGTCGATCGACCGCAACCCGTATCCCACGATCCTGTTCGTGGGCAGGCTGGCTGTGGAGAAGAATGTCAATGAAATCATTGACGCCCTGACGCTCATGAAGACCGTGCCCGACGCCCACCTGGAAGTCATCGGTGGCGGTGAGCAGCGGGCTCCGCTGGAAAAGCTGGCCCGGGAAAAGGGCATTGCGAACCGCGTGCACTTCCTGGGACACGTCGATGATGAGGAACTCCGCAGCGCCTACCTGCGCTGTGACGTGTTCTGCCAGCCCGGAACCGCCGAGCTCCAGTCCCTGGTGACGCTGGAGGCGCTTTCGGCATCCAAGCCGGTGGTGTTGGCCAATGCGATGGCGTTGCCGCACCTGGTCGATGACGGCGTCAACGGTTATCTGTTCGAGCCAGGTGACCGCGCTGAATTGGCCGACAAGCTGGACTCGATCCTGGCTATGGCACCCGAGGATCAGGCGGTCATGGGCAAGGCGGGGCACGCGAAAGCAGCCCTGCACAGCCACAGCAAGACCATGGACACCTTCGAGGCGATCTACCGCGGTGCCGTGGCGGAGGACTTCCTTCCTTAATACCCGTGATGGCCATGGGTTTTTGGCAGGGGAAGATGAAAACCCGCAGGGGAATCCATTAGGATGGCTGGGGATGTTTCACCGATTGCCGCCGTTGGCGGTGGATCGATCGATCATCCCAATGTTGGGGCGGTAGCTCAGTTGGTTAGAGCAGGGGACTCATAATCCCTTTGTCGTGGGTTCAAGCCCCACCCGCCCTACACGTGAACGGCCTAGCCAGACCCTGCTATCAGGGATTTTGGCTAGGCCGTTTTTCGCGTTTGAGGGTAGTTTTGGTGGGAGTTTCCGGACGGTGCAGCGTTCATCCGGCTTCCCGCGAGACGACCCGCCGTGGCTTTCCCCGGTGGCAGTTGCTTCTCCGATAGGCTCGGTTTGCGGCAGCGAAG
This sequence comes from Paeniglutamicibacter sp., assembly GCF_046714615.1. NCBI lineage: Bacteria > Bacillati > Actinomycetota > Actinomycetes > Micrococcales > Micrococcaceae > Paeniglutamicibacter > Paeniglutamicibacter sp. The sequence goes on along the minus strand of NZ_JBKKAP010000081.1, from coordinate 39,346 downwards.
GGAACCCTGCGGCCTTTCGCCCGGACATGCTTCGCCTGCCGAACCTTCATCTTCACGCCCAACCGCCGAAAGGACGAGCCCGGTCAATGCATTGCGTTATGTTTGTCGACCAGCACCCCGACACCCTGGGTGGAATGCAAACCTCCGTCCGGTTGCAGCGGCGGTTCCTCGAGCTGGCGGGACACCGGGTGACGATCGTTTCGCCCAGGTACCGGGGCAAGCACACCGCCGACCCGGCGGTCATCGAGCTGCCTTCGGTCCCGCTGGGGCCGGGGGAGTATTCGATGGCCATTCCCGGCAAAGGCAGCGACAGGATGCTGGCCACGGCCATGGCCCCCCGCGAGTCCGTCGATGTGGTGCACGTCCAAGCCGATTTCTGGCAGGCCATCATTGGCTACCGCTTCGCCAAGGACAACAACCTTCCGGTCGTCCACACCATGCACAACCGGCTAGATGTGGGAATCGCCGCAACGATGCCGCTGCCGGGCCTGGTCCAGCGCGGGTTCGGCTTTGCGCAAAAGGCGTTCCTGCACACCCGTCTGCCGGTGGCGGCCGATGCATGGACCTACCTGCGCCGGTTCACCGACCATGCCCAACACGTGACCGCACCCTCCAGCCATTTCGCCCGGCTGCTGCAGGACGAAGGCGTTTTCGCCCACGTCGATGTCGTTCCCAACGGCATGGACGATGAGCTTGCGGCCGGGTTGCTGGCCCAGCCGCCCACTGAACCAAACCCGCGACCCAGGCTGGCATGGGTCGGCAGATTCAGTGCTGAGAAGCGCTTGCTTCCGTTCCTGGACGCCGTGGCAATCGCCAATATAGACGCCGAGATCCATGTCTTCGGTGACGGCGCCGACAGGGCCAAGGCGGAAGCCAAGGCCAGGTCCATGGACAGGCCGAGCGTGATCATCCGCGGCAAGGTTCCCTACGGGCAAATGCTTGCGGAGCTGCGGCGGGCCGACGCCCTGATCCAGACGTCCCAAGGGTTTGAGACCCAAGGCATGACCGTCTACGAGGCGGCGGCCTTGGGCACGCCCTCGCTGCTCAGCGACCGAAGCATCGCCGAGGACCTGCCGGAAGGGGTCTATTGGCTCACCGAGGACGACTCAATTGCCGGACTCGCCCAGGCCCTGGGCAAGTGCGTCGACCAGCTGCGGTCGGGCCACGGCCCGCAAACGTCCGCCTTTGACCCGGCATCGTTCCTGCAAAGCCGGCAGACCCAACTCATGGTCAAGGTCTATGAGGAAGCGGATCGCGAGTTCAGGTCCCGGAGCCTGCCCGGCAGCTAATCCAGCGGCAGGAGGATCGAGGGGCGGGTGTCGATGATCGTGAGCAACGGATCGATGTATTCCCCGTCCAGTCGCAGTCCCCAGTGCAGGCAACGCGCATCGCAGTGCGCACCGGTTCCGACCATGCCGATCTCATCATTGGTGGAGACGATGGCGCCGACCGCCAGGGTGCTGCGCACCGGCTCGAAGCTGGAGAGCAATCCGGAGCCGTGGTCGATGACAATGACCGGCCGATCCACGATGGTTCCCACAAAGGAGACGATGCCTCCGGCGGGCGCGCGGACGGGGTCGCCGGGGTCAGCCTCAAGGTCCGCCCCCCGGTGACCGCTGAGCCAACGCTGGGCAGGCGGGTCGAATCCACGCACGACCCGCGGCACCGGGGGCAATGGCCAACTCCACGCGCCGGCCGGGGCCACCCGTCGGCTTGCCATGTCGGCGTCGGGCGGAGGCACGCCCGCCGGGGCCAGCAGCACGACAGCGCCGATCATGAAACCTGCCAGGGACGAAACGATTTTCATGTCCCCAAGCATGATTCGGCCCGGATGCCCCGCAGTCCGATGCCCGCCGCCCTGTGGAGGCCGCCGGCTTGTGATGCACCTCCCTTGTTCCTGTGCGGATGGGTCAATTTTCGGTCCACCTGCCTGTAGTACACTTGAGCATGCGGTTCCCTGTGCCCTCTTGACGCTTGCGCTGATGGAGGGAATGCATGAAACCGACTTCGCGTATGAGTCATCCACACCCGAAAACCCCATGTACGTGGCGGTTGCTTGTGTGCGACTGCCAGGCCCGCGGTCCGAATTACTTCGGGAGGGGCCAGGTAAGGAACGGTTTGCCGTTCTGCTCATGCCAGGGGTCGCGTCCAATTCCGGATGCGCACCATCAACCGATAACCATGGCAGTTACCGCGGCCCAGTGATGGGCCGGCCAGCTACTGCCGGAAGGAGTTGCGACATGCCAGTCGTAACCATGCGCCAGCTGCTCGACAGCGGCGTTCACTTTGGACACCAGACCCGTCGTTGGAACCCGAAGATGAAGCGATTCATCTTCACGGAGCGCAACGGCATCTACATCATTGACTTGCAGCAGTCGCTGTCGTACATCGACCGCGCCTACGACTTCGTCAAGCAGACCGTGGCCCACGGCGGCACCGTTCTGTTCGTTGGCACCAAGAAGCAGGCTCAGGAAGCAATTTCTGACCAGGCTACCCGCGTTGGCCAGCCCTTCGTCAACCAGCGTTGGCTCGGTGGCATGCTCACCAACTTCCAGACCGTCTCCAAGCGCATCTCGCGCATGAAGGAACTGGAAGAGATCAACTTCGAGGATGTTGCCGGTTCGGGCCACACCAAGAAGGAGCTGCTGCTGCTCAAGCGCGAGCTGACCAAGCTTCAGACCAACCTTGGCGGTATCCGCAACCTGACGAAGGCCCCTTCGGTCCTCTGGGTTGTTGACACCAAGAAGGAGCACTTGGCCATCGATGAGGCACGCAAGCTGGGCATCCCGGTTGTTGCCATCCTCGACACCAACTGCGACCCGGACGAAGTCCAGTACCCGATCCCGGGCAACGACGACGCCATCCGCTCCGTCAACCTGCTCACCCGCGTCGTTGCCGACGCCGTTGCCGCTGGCCTGATCGCCCGCAACAACAAGGCTGCAGGCAACACCGAAGCTCCGGCCGAGCCGCTGGCCGAGTGGGAGCGCGAACTGCTCGAGGCCGACAAGGCCGAGGCACCTGCCGCTGAAGCTGCTGTTGAAGCCGCTCCGGTTGCTGAAGAAGCGCCTGCCGCTGAAGCTGCTCCGGCAGCCGAGGAAGCACCGGCCGCTGAAGCTGCTCCGGCAGCCGAGGAAGCACCGGCCGCTTCGGCCGAGTAGTCACAAAACCAAGGTCCCGGGCTGCCGGTGCCCCTCCCTTTAGCGGGAGGAGCTCCGGCAGCCAGGGACAAACCGCGGGACGGGCCACAATGGCCCGTCCTTCGGCGAAAAAGCTCAAAACCACTTATGAATGGGGTTGCACGTGGCAAACTACACCGCTGCTGACATTAAGGCTCTGCGCGAGCGCACCGGCGCTGGCATGATGGACGTCAAGAAGGCCCTCGACGAGGCCAACGGCGACGCCGACAAGGCCATGGAGCTCATCCGCATCAAGGGCCTCAAGGGCGCCACCAAGCGCGAAGGCCGCTCGACCTCGGAAGGCCTCGTTGCCGCCAAGGTCATCGACGGTACCGTCGGCGTCATGATCGAGCTTTCCTGCGAGACCGACTTCGTCGCCAAGAACGACAAGTTCATCGCTCTGGCAGCCAAGGTCCTGGAAGTTGCCGTTTCCTCGGCCGCAGCCGACCTGGAAACCCTGCTGGCCGTCGACGTCGAGGGCAAGGCCCTTGCCGACTTCGTCACCGAAGAGGGCGCAGTATTGGGCGAGAAGATTATCGTCCGTCGCCTGTCCCGTGTTGAGGGTGCATCGGTTGATGCGTACCTGCACAAGACCGCCAAGGATCTTCCGGCACAGGTTGGCGTCCTCGTTGCAGTGGATGGCGCCGGCGAAGCCGCCGCCACCGTGGCACACGACGTTGCAGTGCACACCGCTGCAATGGCACCTTCCTTCCTGTCGCGCGACGAGATCTCTGCCGAGACCGTAGAGAACGAACGTCGCATCGCCCAGGAGACCGCAGTCGCCGAGGGCAAGCCGGAAGCCGCCATGACCAAGATCGTTGAAGGCCGCCTGACCGGCTTCTTCAAGGAAATGGTACTGGTCGACCAGGCATTCGCCAAGGACACCAAGAAGACCGTGGGCAAGGTGCTGGAAGAAGCCGGCGTTGCAGCCACCGCCTTCACGCGTTTCCGCGTCGGAGCCTAATTAGCTTCACTAGCAGGTAAATTGGTTCACGGGGCCCAGGCACCGGAGACCGATTGCTTCACACCAAGGTAACGGGGGCGGCCACTGCAAGGTGGCCGCCCCTTTTTCCTGCCAGCCCCCAGCCCGCCAGCGCTTGCGGGCGGGCCACCCCAAACAGCAACGACGTGGGCCCGAACCGACCCGCACGCAGGAGGAATGACAACCCCATGGACGCAACCCTCGAACCGACCGAACACACCCAGACGCCGCGTCGCCGGAGGGTCTTGCTCAAGCTTTCCGGAGAGGTCTTTGGCGGCGGCAAGCTGGGCGTAGACCCGGTCACCGTGCGTGGCATTGCCGAGCAGATCGCCGCGACAGTGGGCAAGGTCGAGGTCGCCATCGTGGTTGGCGGCGGCAACTTCTTCCGCGGCGCCGAGCTCTCGGCCTCGGGCATGGACCGCTCGCGTGCCGACTACATGGGCATGCTTGGCACCGTCATGAACTGCCTGGCCCTGCAGGACTTCCTGGAACAGGCCGGTGTCGACACCCGCGTCCAGTCCGCGATCTCCATGGCGCAGGTCGCCGAGACCTACATTCCGCGCCGCGCCATCCGCCACATGGAAAAGGACCGCGTGGTCATCTTCGGTGCCGGTGCGGGCCTGCCGTACTTCTCCACCGACACCGTGGCCGCCCAGCGCGCCCTCGAGGTCGACGCCGACGTGGTCCTGATGGCCAAGAGCGGGGTCGACGGCGTGTACACCGCAGACCCGAAGAAGGACCCGACCGCCACCAAGCTCGAGCACCTCACCTACGACGAGGCACTCATCAAGGACATCCGGGTCATGGACCAGACCGCCATGACGATGTGCAAGGACAACAAGCTGGAGATGATGGTCTTCGGCATGGAGGGCGACGGAAACGTCACCCGCGCGATCCTTGGCGAAAAGATCGGCACCCGCGTCACCGTCTAGGTACCCCGTGCCATGCCTCCGCGTGGCATAGGATTGTTCACAAGCCCAAAATTACCCGGCCAGCCCATCCACTGGGGGGCCGATTCAAAGGAGTAGACCGTGATTGAGGAAACCCTCGCCGAAGTTGCCGACAAGATGGACCGCACCATCGAATCCGCCAAGGAAGATTTCTCCGCGATTCGCACGGGCCGCGCCCACCCGGGAATGTACGCCAAGGTCATGGTGGACTACTACGGCACCCCGACCCCGCTGCAGCAACTGGCATCCTTCGCCACCCCGGACGCGCGCACCATCATGATCAGCCCCTACGATGTTTCCGCACTGCGCGAGATCGAAAAGGCCCTGGGCGATTCCGAGGTCGGCGCCAACCCGTCCAACGACGGCAAGGCCATCCGCGTGATCATGCCGGTGCTGACCGAGGAACGCCGCAAGGAGTACGTCAAGGTCGTGCGCGTCAAGGGCGAGGACGCCAAGGTCGCGCTGCGCAACCTGCGCCGCAAGGCCAAGGATGCCATCGACAAGCTGGTCAAGGACGGCGAAGTCGGCGAGGACGAAGGCGCACGCGCCGAAAAGGACCTCGACGCGCTGACCAAGTCCCACACCGACGGCATCGATGACCTGCTGAAGCGCAAGGAAGCCGAGCTGCTGGAAGTCTAATGCCCAACCCCACCGAGCCGAGCGAAGGAGCCGCGGGGTCCCTTCCGGAGCCGTCGCCGGAACCCGGCGGGCTTGAACCACCGACCAGGCGCAGCCGCAAGGCCAAGCCGGCCAAGACCTCGCGGGCCGGACGCGACCTGCCTGCGGCCATCGTCGTGGGCGTCGTGCTGTTGGCCGTGGTGCTGACCGGACTGTTCTGGCTGCCGCTGGCGTTCGTCGCCACGGTGGCGGTCTTTGGCGTGGTGGGCAGCTGGGAAGTTTCCCGGGCGCTGAACGCCGGGGGAGTCGACACGCCGCTCGTCCCGTTGGCGGTTGCCGGGGTGGCCCTGCCGTTTTCCGCGTATTACGGCGGCCTCGAGGCGCTGGGCATGGCGTTCACCGCCAGCGCGCTGTTGGTCTTCCTGTGGCGCATCATCGAGGGCCCGGCCAAGTCCGTGGCCTCGATCGTTGCAAGCATCTTCGTCCTGACGTGGGTGCCGCTGCTGCTGAGCTTTGCGGTGCTGCTGTTGAACGAGCCGGACGGGCACCTGTTGGTGACAACCATGTTGTTGCTGGTGGTCGCCAACGACACGTTCGGGTACCTGGTGGGCGTGCTGTTCGGAAAACGCCCCATGGCCCCGAAGATCAGCCCCAAGAAGTCCTGGGAGGGCTTTGCCGGGTCGGTTGCCGGGGCCACCGTGGTGGGTATCGCCGCGGCCGTGTTCCTGCTGGACGCACCCTGGTGGGTCGGCATCCCGCTGGCGGTTGCGACGGTTGTTGCCGCGACGACCGGGGACCTGGCCGAGTCCATGGTCAAGCGGGAACTGGGCATCAAGGACATGAGCAACATCCTGCCCGGCCACGGCGGAGTCATGGACAGACTCGATTCGGTGGTTTTCGCCATTCCGACGACGTATATCCTCACCATTTTGCTGATACCCGGCGCGCTTTAGGCGGCTGTGCCAAAGGTTCCCTAAGATGGAGATGCAGGCAGGCGCCACCCCGCCCCGGTCGAAACCGGGCCATCGCACCACCCGCAGCACCAAGGTGCCGGTCTTCCGGTACGCAATACCAGGATCAAGGAAAGAATTGTGAGTCAGGACAAGGCACAGCCGGCCCCTACACCGTTTGAGCGCGTGGGGGAGAAGGAATTCGGCTACAACACCAAACAGGTGGATGTGTTCCTCTCCCGCGCCCGCGCCACGTTCAACGGCGACGGCGACGATGATTCGATCGTCACCAGCCACATGGTGCGCCGCACCGTCTTCCCGGCCCAGCGCGGCGGCTATAGCGCCCGCGAGGTAGACGGCGCGCTGGATCGGCTTGAAGACGTCTTTGCCCAGCGGGAACGCGACGCCCTGATCCAGACCAACGGCGAAGACGCCTGGCTGCAGCAGGTCGGGCGGCTCTCGGCGATCCTGCGCGGACGCCTGCACCGGTCCCCGGGCGAACGCTTCCGCCGGCCCTCGCGAGCCAGTGCCTCGAGCTACAACGTGCAGGACGTGGACAAGCTCTGCGCCCAACTCATCGATTACTTTGAGAAGGACGTCCCGATGAGCGTGGATGCGGTGCGCCGGGCGGAGTTCCGCCGGGCCGAGGGCGAGCACGGCTACGAGGAATCGCAGGTCGATGCGTTCCTGGACCGCGTCGTGGAGCTCATGGCCTCGATCGACTAGCGTCGGGGGCACCCGAAGGATTCAATGCGGTTGGTTTGGTGTCTGACATCAGGCCAACCGCATTTTTTGTGCCACGGCCCGGGCCTCGCGAGCGAATCGCGTCAGGGCAACGGGCCGGTCTGGGGCTCGGGAACATGCAGCCGGGCCATGACCTGGTCGATGCGCCCCGGCGCGCGGTGCCTGGTTGCCAGCGACACGAAGATCATCACCAGGAACGCCAGCGGCACGCACCAGGCGGCGGGCTGGGCGAGCAGGGCGTGGAACGAATCCCGCTCGTTGGGCAACGAGGCCGCCAGCATCAGGGCCGCCCCGCAGGCCACGGCGCCGGTCACCATGCCGGAAATGGCCCCGGCGACGGTGAGCCCGCGCCACCAGATGCCCAGCAGCAGCAGCGGGCAGATGGTCGCGGCGGTGAAGGCAAAGACCGAGCCGATGGCCCCGGCCAGCGCCAGGCTGGAGGTGCCCATGGCCAGCAGCAGGGGGATGGCGGTGGCGATGACCGTGGAGATCCTGAATCCGCGCACCGTGCCGCGGAAAAGGTCCTGCGAGATGGTGCCGGCCAGCGAGACCACCAGGCCCGAGGACGTGGAGAGGAACGCGGCGAATGCTCCGCCGATGATGATCGCTGTCAGTGCGTCCCCGGCGGTCCCGCCCACGATGAGCCCGGGCAGCAGCAACACCGTGGCATCGGCGTTCCCGCTGGTGGCCAGTTCCGGGGTGTACGCCCGGCCCAGGATGCCCAGCACCGTGGGGAAGAGGTAGAACAGGGACAGCAGGCCCAGCACGATCGCGGTGGTCTTGCGGGCCGAGGGCCCGTCGGGGTTGGTGTAGAAACGCACCAGCACGTGCGGCAGTCCCAGGGTGCCAAAGAGCAGGGCGACCAGTAGCGAGATGTTGTAGTACAGGCCCTTGCTCGCCGACTGGTCGCCGGTCTGATCGAAGACCGCACCGCCCAGGGTCGCCGATTCCCCGGTCAGGCCCAGGTGCAGCAGCAGGAAGACGGTCGGGACGGTCAGAGCCGCGAGCTTGAGCCAGTACTGGAAGGCCTGGACGAAGGTGATCGAGCGCATGCCGCCGGCCAGCACCGTGAGGCACACGATCCCCATCACCAGCAGCGAGCCCAGCCAGCCCGGCAGCCCGGTGCTGATGGCCAGCGTCAGCGAGGCCCCGTGCAGTTGCGGGACGATGTACAGCCAGCAGATGACCACGACCAGGAAGCTGGTGAGGCGGCGCAATTTCATGGACCCGAGCCGGATCTGCGCGAAGTCGGGGATCGTGTAGGCGCGCGAGCGGCGCAACGGGGCCGCCACGAAGAGCAGCAGCATCAGGTAGCCGGCCGTGTACCCGATGGGGAACCACAGCCCGTCCTGCCCGGAGACCACGATGAGCCCGGAAATCCCCAGAAACGATGCCGCCGAAAGGTATTCCCCGCCGATGGCGCTGGCGTTCCACCAGGGCTTGACGGTGCGCGAAGCCACGTAGAAGTCGCCGGTGGTGCGCGAGAGCCGCAGCCCGTTGACAGCAATGAGCACAGTCGCCAGGGACACCAGCAACACCGAGAGCAGGGCCACCGCCGGATTGATCATTTGGCGATGCTCCGGTACTTGGCCTCGTTGCGTGCCGCCGCCCGGTTGAACAGGAACGCGCAGAGCATGATCAGCGGGTACACCCCCACGCCCAGCAGCCACCACGGCAACGGGATGGTCGCCAGGCGGATGTCGTTGATCTGCGGCCAGGTGAACACCATGACGGCCAGGCCCACCAGCAGCAACAGGAAGCCCAGGGCCACCGAGGCGGCCAGGCGCAGCTGCGAGCGGATCAGCGAGTGGACGTAGAAGGTGTCGGCGGCATCCGGGGCCGAGCGGCGGGCGATGTTCAGCATGGTGCCTGCGGGTGCACTGACCCGCACCCGGGTGCCGGTGGGCGCCGGCAGCATGTCATCGGGTACCGGGGCCGGGCTGGGCTCGGGGGATTCGCGCGGCGGCTCGGCGGCGGCGCCGGACTCGCTCACAGTGGCCGGACTCGATTCGCGGCCAGCTTCTCGCGCAGGTACGGCAGGGCGCGGCGCGAGACCGGAAGCTCGGTGCCGCCAATGACCACCACGGCCTTGCCGGTGGCCAGCTTGACGGTGTCGATCTTGTCCATGGCCACCAGGTAGGAGCGGTGGATGCGGACGTAGCCTGCAGGCCCCCACTGCTGTTCCAGGTCGTTGAGCGGGACCCGGATCAGGTAGCTGGCGTCGTTGGTGTGCAGCCGGGCGTAGTCGCCCTGGGCCTGCACAAAGCGGATCTCATCCCGGCGGATCATCTTGGTGATCCCGCCCTTCTCCACCGTGACCATCTCCGGTTTCGCGGTGTCCTCCTCGGCCAGCTCGCAGATGCGGCGGACCGACTCGGCCAGGCGCTCGGGACGCACCGGCTTGAGCACGTAGTCCACCGCGGCCAGCTCGAAGGCCTCCAGTGCCTGGTCCTCGTCGGCTGTCACGAAGACCACCGCCGGGGGACGGGTGAAACGGGAGATGACCCGGGCAATGTCCAGCCCGGAGAGTGCGGGCATGTGGATGTCCAGGAAAAGGGCGTCGACCTCGAATTCCTCCAGGGCCTTGAGGGCCTCGGCCCCGGAGTTGGCCCGGTGGATGGTGCCCACCCGTGAATCGAGCGACAACAAATACGCCAGTTCCTCCACGGCAGGCAGTTCATCGTCGGCGACGACCACGTTAATCATGCACGTCATTTTACCCGCCCGCCGGCGGGGAGCCGGGCCCGGCGCGCTAGTGGGCCGCCATGCCCGGGGCCGAGGGCTCGACCCCGGGGCGGAACTTGGGGATGCGCATGGTGATCAGCGTGCCGGCGCCCGGGGCCGTGTCGATGACCAGCCCGTGGGCATCCCCGTAGACCTGGCGCAGGCGCACGTCCACGTTGCGCAGCCCCACGTGGACGGATTCGGTGGTGCCGGCGAGCACCGCCGCCAGGGCCACCGGGTCGATGCCGACCCCGTCGTCCTCCACGGTGATCAACGCGTACTCCCCGGAATCGGAGGCGCTGATGGTGATCCTTCCGCCGCCGGGCTTGGACTCCAGGCCGTGGCGCACCGCGTTTTCCACCAGCGGCTGCAGGCTCAAAAACGGGATGGCGGTGGCCAGCACCTCCGGGGCAATGGCCAGGGAGACCCTGATGCGATCGCCGAACCTGGCCTTCTCCAGCAGCAGGTACCTGTCGATGGCCGTCAGTTCCTCGGCGAGCGTGGTGAAGTCCCCGTGCCGGCGGAAGGAGTAGCGGGTGAAGTCGGCGAACTCGACCACCAGCTCGCGCGCCCGGGCCGGGTCTGTGTTGATGAACGAGGCGATGGCGTTGAGCGAGTTGTAGATGAAGTGCGGGCTGATCTGTGCGCGCAACGCGCGGACCTCCGCCTCCATGAGCAGCGCCCGGGAGGCATCCAGCTCGGCCAGTCCCACCTGCGCGGCCACCCAGGCGGCGACCTCGGCCACCGCGCGCACGAACCCGGCCCCGGCGCGCGGGATGTACGCGCACACGGTGCCCACCGGGGCGTCCCCGACCATGATCGGGGCGCAGACCATGTCGCCGGAATCCGAGCGCTTGACCTGGGTGCGGGTGGTTGAAAGCGCGGCGGCCGATAGTTCCAGCGCCGCGGCGGTGCCGTTTTCCCCTGTGTCCGGGATCGTGCCGTCCACCGCGAGCACCGCGGAGGTGTCGGTGATGAGAAGCGCCTGGGCTGCAAGCAGGGCACGCAGGTGTTTCCCTGCCGCGGCGGCGCCCTCCGGGGTGAGGCCCTGGGCCAGGTGCGGGGCGGCGACCGAGACCCGATGCAGGGTCTCGAACGTGGCCTTCTCGGCGTCTGTGCCCAGGTCCTTGGTGGAGCGCGCGATCCTGAACCCGAGGAAGCCCACCAGGGCGCCGCCGACCACAACGGTGGTGACAATCAGGGTCATCTGCAGTGCGGTGGAGAGCATGTTCCCAAGCCTACGCGGAGCCCGGACCGGCATGCCGTTCGTCGTCGGCCGGTGCCGCTTGGCGCATCCGGGGGACCGTTTGCAGGTTGCCGCGCCCCGCGCTCTTCCCGGGCGGTGCGCCCATGGCACAGAGTGATCCTAGTCACCATGCCAGGTGGCGTACCCCACAGACCGGCCTGGACCGGTCGAATCGGGCAAGGTACAGCTCCTGGCGCCTTGAGCCCCTTGTGAAGGAGGAGTCATGAGCACCACCCCGGAGTCGGACCTTGGAACCGGCATCGATTTTGAGAAGGAACAGGACTCGGAAGAGTTCCGCGAACTGCGCAAGACGCACCGCAGCTTTGTTTTCCCCATGGCAGTCATTTTCCTGTTGTGGTATTTCGCCTACGTCCTGTTGGCGGACTACGCGCACGAATTCATGTCCATCAAGGTGTGGGGCAACTTCAACGTCGGACTGCTGCTGGGCCTGCTGCAATTTGTTTCCACCTTCGGCATCACCGCCGCGTACGTGTCCTACAGCAACAAGAAGCTTGACCCGAAGGCCACTGCGATCCGCAAGCGCCTCGAAGCACAGGAAGGGGAGTAGGCCATGAACGTCCTCTCTTCATCGGTCCTCGCCGCGGCCGCGGAATCGACCAAGGTCGGCAACCCGTGGGTCAACATCGGGATCTTCGGCCTGTTCGTGGGCATCACGCTGATCGTGGTGCTCAAGGCCTCGAGCAACAACAAGACCGCCGCGGACTACTACGCCGGCGGACGGTCCTTCACCGGGACCCAGAACGGCACAGCGATCGCCGGCGACTACCTCTCGGCCGCATCCTTCCTGGGCATCGTCGGGGCCATCGCCATCAACGGCTACGACGGCTTCCTCTACTCCATCGGCTTCCTGGTCGCCTGGCTGGTGGCCCTGCTGCTGGTCGCCGAGCTGCTGCGCAACACCGGCAAGTTCACCATGGCCGACGTGCTTTCCTTCCGCCTGCGGCAGCGACCGGTGCGCATTGCCGCGGCGATCTCGACCCTCGCGGTCTGCGTCTTCTACCTGCTGGCACAGATGGCCGGCGCCGGCGCGCTGGTGTCGCTGCTGCTGGGGATCGATGGCAAGTTGGGCCAGTCCCTGGTCATCGTCGTGGTCGGCGCGCTGATGATCGTGTACGTGCTCATCGGCGGCATGAAGGGAACCACCTGGGTACAGATCATCAAGGCCTGCCTGTTGATCGCCGGCGCCTTTGTCATGACGATCATGGTGCTGGCACACTACGGCTTCAACTTCTCTGCACTGCTAGGTGCAGCGGTTGAATCCGCCGGTACCCCCGATATCCTGAACCCGGGTCTGGCCTACGGCAAGTCCGAGACCTCGAAGATTGACTTCATCTCCCTGGCCCTGGCCCTGGTGCTTGGCACCGCCGGCCTGCCGCACGTGCTCATGCGCTTCTACACGGTTCCCACCGCCAAGGAAGCCCGCAAGTCGGTCGTCTGGGCCATCTGGCTCATCGGCGGCTTCTACCTCTTCACCCTGGTGCTTGGCTACGGCGCCGGCGCACTGATTGGTGCCGACAAGATCAAGGCCGCCCCGGGCGGCGTGAACTCCGCGGCCCCGCTGCTGGCCTTCGAACTCGGCGGCCCGCTTCTGCTGGGCCTGATCTCGGCCGTTGCCTTCGCCACGATCCTGGCCGTGGTCGCCGGTCTGACCATCACCGCAGCTGCTTCATTCGCCCACGACGTCTACGCCTCGGTGATAGCCAAGGGCAAGAGCACCCCGGAGAAGGAAATGAAGGTGGCCCGCCGTACCGTGGTGGTCATCGGCATCTTCGCCATCCTCGGTGGCATTGGCGCTCAGGGGCAGAACGTTGCGTTCCTGGTGGCCTTGGCCTTCGCTGTGGCAGCATCGGCGAACCTGCCGACCATCTTGTACTCGCTGTTCTGGAAGAAGTTCACCACCCAGGGCGCTGTCTGGTCCATGGTTGGCGGTTTGGCCTCGGCCATCATCCTGATCGTCTTCTCCCCGGTGATGTCCGGTCTGCCGACCTCGATGATCGTCGGAGCCGACTTCTCGATCTTCCCGCTCTCTAACCCGGGCATCGTCTCCATCCCGCTGGCCTTCTTCCTGGGCTGGTTGGGCTCGGTTCTCGATAAGAACACCGAAGATCCGCTCAAGTCCGCGGAAATGGAAGTCCGCTCGCTGACAGGTGTTGGTGCCGAAAAGGCCGTCGACCACTAGCAGCTATGCAACATCCACGATGAAGGAGGGCAATGGCCCGATTCCACCGAGGCGCAAGGGCGGTGTCGTTTTCTTCCCCCATAGGGAAACGACACCGCCTTTGTCGTGTTTCCGCGTTTTCCCGAGCGCCGACGACGGCAAATCAGCCGGCGGCGGGGGACCCCGGTTCCCGGGTCGGTGCCGCGGCGCCCGGCAGGGACCCGAGCCGCATCTCCATCAGGGCGGTGGTGCGGTGGGGGATGAGCTCGGCCATCGACAGGGAGGTATCGGCCCGTTCCACGCCCTCGATGGCCAGGATCTGCCCGTTGACCCGAAAGAGTTCCTCCGCGCTGCCCGCCACCACGCGCGCCAGGATGTCGGCGGAGCCGGTCACCCCGTGCGCCTCGATGATCTCCGGGATCGCCCGCAGCCGCTCCACGATGCTGCCGAGCAACCGCTGCCGCACGTGGATGTGCACGAAGCTGACCAGCCCGAATCCCAGGGCCGCCGGGTTCACCCGCTGCTCGAAGGGCAGCAGCGCCCCGCTGGTTTCCAGCCGCACCAGGCGCGCCTGGACGGTGTTGCGGCTCAGGCCCAGCTCGGTGGCCAGCGCCACGGCGCTGGCCTTGGGGCGGAGGCTCAGCGCGGTGAGGATCCGCAGGTCAGTGGCATCAAGTTGTTGCATAATGCGCAAGATTAGCACCGTGTGAGCTCACCGGATAGTGCAAGCTGCACAATCGATCGAAGAAGGATTGTGCGCACTGCATTACGTGAGTAGCATCACAGATAGGTGGCGGCGACGAGGCCGCACCCGCAGGAACGGCACGTCCCACCGGAATGCCGATCCTGATTCGCCATCGACGCAAAGGATGCTGACCGTGTCCCCCACGTTTGACTCATCGGCCCCCGAGGGCCCCGATACCTACCTCCAGGTGATCGCCCCCGACGGCACCCGCCATCCCTGTGCGGATCTCGATGACTGGGTGAAGGACATTGATGTCCCCGCCCTGGAAAAGCTCTACATCGACATGGCCTGCATCCGCAGGCTGGACTCCGAAGGCACCGCCCTGCAACGCCAGGGCGAGCTGGGCCTCTGGGCCCCGCTGCTGGGCCAGGAGGCCGCACAGATCGGATCCGGCCGGGCGCTGGAAAACGACGACTTCATCTTCCCCTCTTACCGCGAACACGGGGTGGCCTATTGCCGCGGAGTTGCCCCCAGCGACATGTCGCGCATGTGGCGGGGAGCCGCGCCCAGCGGCTGGAACCCCTACGAGGTCAACATGGCCAACCAGCAGATCGTCATCGGGGCGCAGACCCTGCACGCGGCCGGCTATGCCATGGGACTGAAATTCGACGGCTCCTCGGCCGCCGCCATCACCTACTTCGGGGACGGGGCCACCAGCCAGGGCGATGTCAGCGAGGCCATGGTCTTCGCCGCCAGCTACCAGGCACCGCTGGTGTTCTTCTGCCAGAACAACCACTGGGCCATCTCCGAACCGGTGGCCCGGCAAACCACCGGGCACATTGCCGACAGGGCCAAGGGCTTCGGCCTGGCCACCTGGCGCGTTGACGGCAACGATGTCATCGCGGTCATGGCCGCGACCCGCGCGGCCCTGGCCCACGTGCGCACCGGCAGCGGGCCGGCGTTCATCGAGGCGGTCACCTACCGGATGGGCGCACACACCACTGCAGATGACCCCACGCGCTACCGCGACGCCCTGGAGCTGGAGGAATGGGCGGCGAAGGATCCGCTGGACAGGATCGCCGCGCACCTGGACACCCTCGGCGCGGACCTCTCGGAACTTAAGAGGCGCTCCGAGGCCGCGGCCAACGAGCTGGCGGCCGGGCTGCGCGAGGCCATCACCACGATGCCCGACCCTGTCGTCGACGACCTCTTCGCCCACGTCTACAGCCATCCCCACCCGGGGCTGGAGGAACAACGCGAGAACTACGCCAACTACCTCGCCGGCTTTGCCGCCCATGGGCAGGGAACCAAATGAAAACCCTCACCTTTTCACAGGCCCTGAACACCTCGTTGCGCGTCTCCATGGAACGCGACTCCAAGGTCGTGCTCATGGGCGAGGACATCGGCAAGCTCGGCGGCGTCTTCAGGATCACCGACGGACTGCAAAAGGACTTTGGCCAGCACCGGGTCATCGACACCCCGCTGGCCGAATCCGGCATCGTCGGCACCGCCATCGGGCTCGCGTTCCGCGGCTACCGCCCGGTGGTGGAAATCCAGTTCGACGGATTCGTGTACCCGGCCTTCGACCAGATCGTCGCCCAGCTGGCCAAGATGCACTTCCGCTCCCGCGGCAACGTCAAGCTGCCGGTGACCATCCGCATCCCCTTTGGCGGCGGCATCGGTTCCCCCGAGCACCACTCCGAATCGCCCGAGGCCTACTTCGCCCACACCGCGGGGCTGCGCGTGGTCTCGCCCTCGAACCCGCAGGACGCCTACACGATGTTGCAGCAGGCGATCGCGGACGACGACCCGGTGATCTTCCTCGAGCCCAAGCGCCGCTACCACGTGCGCGGCGAGGTGGACACCGACCTGGTGCCGGACCCCGGGTCGCTCTACCGCGCCAACGTGGTGCGCGCGGGCACGGACCTGACGCTGGTGGCCTACGGGCCGCTGGTGAAAACCGCCATGGATGCCGCGGCAGCGGCCCAGGACGAGGGCATCGACATCGAGGTCATCGACCTGCGCAGCATCGAACCGGTGGACTTCGCGACCCTTTCCGCCTCGGTCCGCAAGACCGGCCGGGTGGTCATCACCCACGAGGCCTCGAAATTCGGCGGCATCGGCGCGGAGCTGGCGGCAAGCCTCACCGAGCGCTGCTTCGACCACCTTGACCACGCCCCGGTGCGGGTCACCGGATTCGACATCCCCTACCCGCCCTCGAAGCTCGAAAGCCACCACCTGCCCGATCTTGACCGGATCCTCGACGGGGTCGACCGGGCCATGCGACGCACGCCGGACCTGCTGGGAGAGGAAGGATGAACGCCACCATGGAGAAACTCTTCAAGCTGCCGGACCTGGGCGAGGGCCTGACCGAATCAGAGATCCTGTCCTGGCGCGTTGCCGTGGGCGACAGCGTGGAACTGAACCAGGTCATTGCCGAGGTCGAGACGGCCAAGGCTGTCGTGGAACTTCCCTCGCCGTTCAGCGGGGTCGTGAAAAAGGTCTATGAGCAGGTCGGTGCCGTCGTGGAGGTCGGCAACCCGCTCATTTCCTTCGACGTGCCGGATCATTCGGGCACGGCCGAGCTGGACCCGCAGGGCGGGGGAGGGGCCCCGGCCAAGCGCCAGCCGACGCTGGTCGGCTACGGGGCCGCCGTCGAATCCAACGGGCACCCGGCGCGCCGGGAACGCAAGGTCCAAGCTCCGCGCGAAACCCCGGTGAAGTCAGGGGCGGTTCCCTCCGGTCGGGGTTCCGCCGACGACGCCGACGCCGCGGACCCGAAACCCGCGCCCCCGAATCCCGGGCTCCGGATGGTTGATGCCGGCGGCGAGGAACCGCGGGGGATCGGCCACCTGCGGGCCACCCCGCCGGTGCGCAAGCTCGCCCGCGACCACAACATCGACCTGGGTTCGCTCAAGGGCACCGGAGCCAAAGGGTTGATCACGCGCGACGATGTCCTGCGTGCCTCCGCGGGCGCGGGCATCGAGAGCACCGAGGCCCAGTCGCCGCGCGAAACCTCAGACAGCTGGGGCGAGACGCGCACCCCCATCCGGGGCGTGCGGAAGGCCACCGCCGCGGCCATGGTTGCCAGCGCCTTCACCGCGCCGCATGTCACCGAGTTCCTGAGTGTGGATGTCACCGAGACCATGGCATTGCTCCAGAGGTTGCGGACCTCGCCGCGCCTGGCCGACGTGAAAATCACCCTGACCACCCTGGTGGCCAAGGTGGTCACGCTGGCCCTGGCCCGGCACCGCACCTTGAACTCCCACTGGGACGGGGAACACGGCGAAATCGTCGAGTTTGGCCACGTGAACCTCGGAATTGCCGCTGCAACGGATCGCGGGCTCATGGTCCCGGTCGTCCACGGCACCCAGGGCATGGACCTGGCGACGCTGGCACGGGAAATCGGGGAACTGACAGGTGCCGCACGCGATGGAAGCATCACCCCGGCGCAGCTGTCCGGAGGGACCTTCAGCATCAGCAATGTGGGCGTCTTTGGCGTGGACGGAGGCACCCCGATCCTGCCGCCCGGGCAAGCCGGAATCCTTGCCATGGGACAGGTGCGCAAAATGCCCTGGGAACACCGGGGCGAGATTGCCCTGCGGCAGGTAATGGTCCTCTCGCTGTCCTTTGACCATCGCGTGGTCGACGGGGAGCAGGGAGCCAGGTTCCTCTCGGAAATCGGGCAAATCCTTGAAGACCCGTCGATGTTGATGGTCTTGGTGTAGGTGCGCCCGGCCGTGCGACGGCCACTGTCAGAATGCCTACAACAAAGGGTTGCGTATGTCGTGTGGTCATAAGTTGCAGAATCATTAAGATTCTGTTTCAAGGCAGTCGTTCATTAGTTGTTTCAGAGATTTATGAGTAGTGTCACTTGTGAGTGATGAGACTCACCATGGTTGGCGGGGCAAGAACCACGCGCTCACGCCAGCCAAACAAACTCGTTGAGGAGAAAGAATGCGTTACAACCGCACCTCGAAGGCCCTTGTGCTTTCCGCAGCCCTGGCCCTGACCCTGACCGCCTGTGGCGGCGGCGGCGGAAACGAAGCCGACGAAACCACCGGCGGCGATTCGTCGAAGGTCATCACGGCCAACGGGACCGAACCGCAGAACGGCCTGTTGCCGGCCAACACCAACGAAGTCGGCGGCGGGCGCGTGATGGACCTGCTCTTCACGGGGCTGGTCAGCTACGACATCACCGGCAAGCCGGTCAATGAGCTGGCGGAGTCCATCGAGACCACCGACGCCAAAAACTACACCATCAAGATCAAATCCGGACAGAAGTTCACCAATGGCGAGGCCGTCACGGCCAAGTCGTTCGTCGACGCCTGGAACTTCGGCGCAGCCGCCAAGAACGCCCAGCTGAATTCGTACTTCTTCGAGTCCATCAAGGGCTACGACAAGGTCAGCGCCGAGGGTGCAACCGAGGACACGATGGACGGCCTGAAGGTCGTCGACGACACCACCTTCACCGTCGAACTGGGCCGCGCCGAGTCCGACTTCCCGCTTCGCCTTGGCTACACCGCCTTCTTCCCGCTGCCCGCAGCCGCGTTCGAGGATCCGAAGGCCTTCGGCGAAAAGCCCGCCGGCAATGGCCCGTACAAGTTGGCCGAGGACGGCTGGAAGCACAATGTCCAGATTGATCTGGTCCCCAACGCCGACTACTCGGGTCCCCGCACAGCGGCCAACGGCGGCGTGACGTTCAAGATCTACAGTTCCACCGATTCCGCCTACCAAGACCTGCTGAGCAACAACCTTGATGTGCTTGACGAGATCCCGCCGAGCCAGCTTCAGAACTACCAGAACGACTTGGGTGACCGTTCGGTCAACCAGGCCTACGCAGGCAACGCCACCATGACCATTCCTAACTACCTGCCGGAATTCAAGGGCGAGGCCGGTGCGCTGCGCCGCCAAGCGATTTCGATGGCGATCGACCGCCAACAGATCATTGATAACATCTTCTTCGGCAATAAGCAGATTGCCAAGGAGTTCACTTCCCCGGTCCTCGATGGTTACTCCGACGCCCTGCCGGGTAGCGAGGTGCTAACCTTCAATGCCGACAAGGCCAAGGAGCTGTGGGCCCAAGCCGACGCAATCGATCCGTGGCCGGCCGACAAGGCCTTCACCGTCACCTCGAACATCGATACTGGCGGCAACAAGGAATACATCACGGCAATGGCTAACCAGATCTCCAACACCTTGGGGATCAAGGCCGAGCTGAACTCGATTCCGACGTTCAAGGAAATGCGCGAACTGGTGGTCTCCAAGAAGCTCACCGGTGCCTCGCGTGCCGGTTGGCAGGCCGACTACCCGTCGCTGTACAACTTCCTTGGCCCGCTGTACGGAACTGGTGCAGGCTCCAACGACGGCGACTACTCCAGCAAAGAGTTCGACCAGAAGTTGGCAGACGGACTTAGTGCAACTTCCGTCGAGGAAGGCAACAAGATCTTTAACGAATCCCAGGAGATCCTGTTCAAGGACCTGCCGGTCATCCCTCTGTGGTACCAGGCAGTCCAAGGCGGCTGGAGCGAGAATGTCTCCGCCGTGAAGTTCAGTTGGAACCGTGTGCCGGTCTATAACGAAATTGTCGGCAAGTAGTCCGTCTCGCCGCTGATGCAACACGTGAGAAAGGGGGGCCCGACCCGGGTCCTCCTTACTTGCGTTTAGCGGCAACTTTTCGTTACCCACTCCGCCCAAAACTTCCTTACAAGGAGTAGTCCGTTGATCGACTCAACCGCAATCCCGACACCCACGGTGGCAGCTCCATGATCACATTCACCCTGAAACGGTTCCTGCAGCTGATCCCCGTATTTTTCGGGGCCACCCTGCTAGTCTATTTCCTCGTCTTTGCCACCCCAGGCGACCCCATCGCGGCGCTCTCTGGCGGCAAGCCGATGAGCCCCGCCGTCGAGTCCGCACTGCGGGCCCAGTACAACCTGGACCAGCCTTTTTGGGTGCAGTACTTCCTCTACCTGAAGAACCTGGTCACCTTCGACCTCGGGCAGACGTTCTCCGGCCAGGCCGTCTCCGATGTCATTGCCCGGGCCATGCCCGTGACCGCACGTCTGGCTGTGATGGCGCTGGCCATCGAAGCCGTCTTTGGCATAATCTTCGGTGTCTTTGCCGGCCTGAAAAAGGGCAAGTTCTTCGACTCGACCGTCCTGGTCGCCTCGCTGCTTGTCATCGCCGTCCCCACCTTCGTCTTGGGTTTCGTGCTGCAGTTTGTGGTTGGCGTGAAACTGGACTGGGCCAAACCGACAGTAGGAGCCGGCGCCCCTTGGGGGGAATTGGTCTTGCCGGCCGCGGTGCTGGGGCTGGTGTCCCTGGCTTATGTGCTGAGACTGACCCGCACCTCGATCATCGAGAACAAAAACGCAGACTACGTACGCACCGCCACGGCCAAAGGCCTGAGCCGCCGTCGGGTAGTGGTGGTCCATATCCTGCGCAACTCGCTGATCCCCGTGGTCACTTTCTTGGGTGCCGACCTCGGCTCACTGATGGGTGGCGCGATCGTCACCGAGGGCATCTTCAACGTCCCGGGCATCGGCAACCTGCTCTATCAGGCCATCCTCAAGGGCGAAAGCGCCACCGTGGTGGCAGTTGTCAGCGTCCTCGTGCTTGTATTCGTTATCGCCAACCTCGTCGTCGATTTGCTCTACGCGTGGCTCGACCCAAGGATCCGCCTTGTCTGAGAACCCAACTCCCGAATTTATTGAACCGGTCGCACCCCGCGTGCGGGCCGGCAAGATCTCCAGCCGCCGGATCGAGCATTACGTGGCCCCGCTGGAGGAAACCCCGCTGCAAAGCGTCGACAAGGTCGACGAAACCGCGACCCCGCTAAGCATGTGGGCACAGGCTTGGAGATCGTTGCGCACCCAGCCGCTGTTCATCATTTCCGCGCTGCTCATCATCTTGGTGATCGTCGTGTCAGCCTTCCCTGGGCTGTTCACCCACACCAATCCGCAAACCTGCTCCTTGGGATTTGCACGCCAGGGCCCCTCGGCGGGGCACCCCCTGGGCTTCACGTTCCAGGGCTGCGACATTTACGCACGCATCATCTACGGTGCCCAGGCTTCGGTGTTGGTCGGGTTGTTCACCACCATCGCGGTGGTCATCTTCGGCGGCATCCTTGGTGCACTTGCCGGGTATTACGGTGGCTGGCTGGATGCGATCCTGGCCCGTCTGGCCGACATCTTCTTTGCCCTGCCGCTGATCCTTGGCGCCATCATCATCATGCAGTTGCCGGCATTCCGAGACAACCGAAGCATCTGGACCGTCATCATCACCTTGGCGATCTTCGGCTGGCCGCAAATGGCCCGCATCACCCGCGGCGCGGTCATCGAAGCCAAGAGCTCGGATTACGTCATGGCCTCGAGGTCGCTGGGCCTGTCCAAGTTCTTGACCCTGGTCAAGCACGTGGTGCCCAATTCACTGGCTCCGGTCATCGTGATCGCCACCATTTCGCTGGGCATCTACATCGTTGCCGAGGCGACCCTGTCCTTCTTGGGCATCGGGCTTCCGCCAAGCATCATGAGCTGGGGCAATGACATTTCCGACGCAAAGATCTCCCTGCGCAACGATCCTCAGATCCTCATGTGGCCCGCACTGGCGCTGTCCGTCACGGTGCTGAGCTTCATCATGCTCGGTGACGCCGTGCGCGATGCACTCGATCCAAAGTCACGGAAGGGCTAGCAACATGAGCCAATTATTGAAGGGACCCACCGTGAACGGATCGGCGCAAGAGGACCGTCCACTGCTTGAAATCAGAGACCTGGCCATCACCTTTTCCACCCCGGAGGGGCCGGTCAATGCGGTGCGCAAGGCGCACCTGACGGTGATGCCCGGGGAGACCGTGGCCATCGTGGGGGAGTCCGGATCCGGAAAATCCACCACCGCGCTGGCGGCCATCGGGTTGCTGCCCGGCAACGGCAAGGTCACCGGCGGCCAGATCATCTTTGACGGAGAAGATATCACCCACGCCAGCGAGAACCGCATCATCGAGCTGCGCGGCAGCTCGATCGGCATGGTTCCCCAGGACCCGATGTCCAACCTCAACCCGGTGTGGAAGATCGGCTTCCAGGTCCAGGAAACCCTGAAGGCCAATGGCCTGGTGGGAAAAAACTCGAAGGAGCAAGTGGCCCAGGTCTTGTCCGATGCAGGGTTGCCCAACGCCGCTAAGCGTGCCGGGCAGTATCCGCACGAGTTCTCCGGCGGTATGCGCCAACGCGCGCTGATCGCCATAGGCCTGGCCTGCCGGCCGCGCCTGCTGATCGCGGACGAACCAACCAGTGCCCTCGACGTGACGGTGCAGCAACAGATCCTTGATCATCTGGACACCATGACCAGCGAGCTGGGCACCGCCGTGCTGCTGATCACCCACGACCTGGGTCTTGCCGCCGAACGTGCCGAGAAGATCGTGGTGATGTACAAGGGACAGGTCGTTGAAGCCGGTCCCTCACTGGAACTCCTGCGCAACCCGCGCCACCCATACACCCAGCGCCTCGTTGCCGCGGCCCCGTCCCTGGCCTCCAAGCGACTGCAGTCCCAGCCGACGGAGGTGGCTGAGGAAGTCAACGCCGTGGTGAAGGCCGACCACGTCATCACCGACGACGACGTCCTGCAGATCAAGGACCTCACAAAGGTCTTCAAGATCCGCAAGGGTCTGGGTCGCAGCGAGGACTTCACCGCGGTGGACAACGTGTCCTTCTCGGTCAAGCGCGGCACCACCACGGCGATCGTGGGGGAGTCGGGCTCGGGCAAGTCCACCGTGGCCCAGATGGTGCTGAGCCTGCTCAAACCCACCTCGGGCTCCATCAGCTTCGATGGCCAGGACATGACCGACAGCAACGAGCGGGAGCTCTTCAAGTTCCGCCGCCGCGTGCAGCCGATCTTCCAGGACCCCTACGGTTCCCTGGACCCGATGTACAGCATCTACCGCACCATCGAGGAGCCGCTGAGGATCCACGGAATCGGGGACGCCAAGTCCCGGCAGAACCGGGTCAGGGAATTGCTGGAACACGTCTCGATGCCGTCATCCACGATGCACCGGTTCCCCAACGAGCTCTCCGGCGGCCAGCGCCAGCGCATCGCCATTGCCCGCGCGCTGGCCCTACAGCCGGAGGTGATCATTTGCGACGAGGCCGTTTCGGCCCTGGACGTGCTGGTGCAGGCGCAGATCCTGAACCTGCTCAACAAGCTGCAGGAGGAACTGAACCTCACCTACCTGTTCATCACCCACGACCTGGCCGTGGTGCGCCAGATCGCGGACGATGTCTGCGTGATGCAAAACGGCCGGATCGTCGAGCACTCGACCACCGACGAGGTGTTCAACAACCCCCAGAGCGAGTACACCAAGAACCTGCTCCGCTCGATCCCGGGTGCCACCTTGAGGCTGTAGAAGCAAGTGAGGGGTTGGTGACAATCCCGCAATAGAAGACGGCATTTGGAGGGGCGAACCGGAAGGTTCGCTCCTCCAAATGCTTAACCCCGAGAGCCCTTGCAGCAAGCCGATCCAGGTGGTGCGAAACGCCTTTCGCGGCCATGTTTCCAAACTGTTATAAAGCCGGGCCAACCACGACAGCCTACTTGTGAGTAGTAGTTGGCAAAGCTCAATGTGAAGTGAATCCTTGATTTTTCGCGGTTGTAGCGCCCATCATATTCCGCACTGGCGCTCGGTGTGACGCGAGTCACTAAGTGGAGGCGTGAATGGCTGGTAAATATGAAGCGGTGTTTTTATATCCATCCGGTGAAATCGGCGCTATGGTTCTAAATTGTGGGGCATCGCACACTGCATGGACCGCATCCGGGTGAGATCCCCGGCTTCATTTAGACCAAGCTAATTAGGAGGAGAAATGCGTTTCCAACGTATTTCAAAGGCTGTTGCAGTGGGTGCTGCGCTCGCACTTGCGCTGAGTGCATGTGCCCCCGGCGGCCAGAATGAACCAGGCGCGACTTCGCCGGCGGCCGAGCCCAGCGGCAAGTTCAGTGTCGAGCCGGCAAATACCGGTCTCGCCGATCTTGGCGACATCACAACCAAGGATGACTCGGTCAGCTACTCGGTTGGCGCCGAGGACTTCATCAGCTACAACGGCCAGACACCTGAGTCCTACAGCACGTACAACTCCGCCGTCACCGACCGCCTCTTTGCCAGCTTCACGTACTTCGGCACTGACGGAAAGATCTACCCGAACGAGGACCTGGGCAAGTACGAGGTCGTCAGCGACGATCCGATGACCGTCAAGTACACCATCAACCCGGAAGCCAAGTGGTCAGACGGCACCGACATCACGGTGGCCGACGCGATCCTTTCCTGGGGCGTCCAGAACACGAATCTTGCCGACGGCAAGAAACCGCTGTTCAACTCGGTGTCACAGGACCTCGGCCAGACCATCCCCAAGGGACCCGAGGGCGATGCAGCGGGCAAGGAATTCACCGTTACCTACGCCAATCCCGATCCGGACTTCGCCATCCAGACCATGATCTACAGCCCCGCGCACGTCGTGGCCAAGCAGGCAGGCATGAGCACCGCCGAACTGTCCGAGGCAATTCTTTCCGGCGATTCCGCAGCATTGAAGAAGGCAGCAGCCTTCTGGAACACCGGATGGAACACCGCCCCGGGCAAGCTTCCCGCCGCCGACCTCATTCCCGTCTCCGGCCCGTACAAGCTCGGCAGCTGGGAAGCCGGCCAGTCCGTGACCCTGGTGGCGAACGAGAACTACTACGGCACACCGCCGGCAACCAAGGAACTCGTCATCCGCTTTGCCGCACCCGACACCATGGTCCAGGCATTGCAGAATGGCGATATTGACGTCATCGAGCCCCAGCCGACGGTCGACACCCTCGACCAGCTCAAGGCCCTCGGCGATTCGGTGCAGATCCACCAGGGCGACTCGCTCACGTGGGAACACCTTGACTTCAACTTCACCAAGGATGCGCTCTTCTCCGACAACCTGGAGCTGCGCAAGGCCTTCGCCATGTGTGTCCCGCGCCAGCAGATCGTGGAGAACCTGATCAAGCCGCTGAACCCGGAGGCCGAGGTCATGAACGCCCGCGAGGTCTTCCCATTCCAGGACAGCTATGACGACGTCGTGGCGGCCTCCTACGCCGGCCAGTACGACAACGTCGACATCGAGGGCGCCAAGAAGATCCTCGAGACCGAGGGCGTGAACAAGCCGAAGGTCCGCATCGGATACTCGGCGCCGAACCCGCGCCGTACCGATGAAGTCGCCATGATCAAGTCCTCCTGCGACCAGGCCGGCTTCGAGATCGTCGACGCAGGCAACGCGGACTTCTTCGCCCCGGGCGGAACCATGGAACGCGGCGACTACGAGGTGGCACTGTTCGCCTGGGCCGGATCCGGCCAGATTGCCTCCGGCCAGAACATCTACGCCACGGACAAGCCACAGAACTACGGCAAGTACTCCAACCCCGAGGTCGACGCGGCCTGGAAGCGCCTGGCAACCACGCTGGACACCAACGTCCACGCGGAGGAAACCAAGAAGATCGAGAAGCTGCTCTGGGATGACCTCTTCGGCATCCCTGTCTTCGCCCACCCGGGCCTGGGAGCCTCCGCCGGGGACGTGCTGAATGTCCGCAAGACGGCCACGCAGAACGGGATGGTCTGGAACGCGGAACAGTGGGTCCGAGCCGAATAGCCGCCCGGCGGTAAAACGGTACACATGTGGGGCCTGGCGCAACCAGCGTCGGGCCCCACGTGTCCGTAGGCCTACAGGCCACGGACACTTAGGCTAGGAAAGGTAGCTACTTGCTGTGTTGAGATTCATTCTCCGCAGGCTTGGCGCGTCGATAGGGATCCTGTTCGCCGCCTCGCTCCTGCTCTACGTCCTCGTGATCAACGCCGGGGACCCGTTGGCCGAGCTCCGGGAAAGCAACGCGGAAAACCGCGAAAGCCTGATGCAACGGCGCATCGAGTTCATGAACCTGGACATGCCCTGGTACCAGCGTTACGGGACCTGGCTGGTGGGTGTCGGCAAGTGCTTCGCCCTCCAATGCGACCTGGGCACCAGCCGGCAGGGCGTGGAAGTCAACGCGCTACTCGCCCTGGCCGCCAGCTCCACCCTGCGCCTGGTCCTGCTGGCCACCGTGCTTGCGGCAGTCCTTGGCATCGCCATCGGAGTGCTGACCGCCGTCCGCCAATACTCGGGCCTGGACTACGGCGTCACCTTCATGACCTTCCTGTTCTTCTCGCTTCCGGTCTTCTGGGCGGCCGTGCTGCTCAAGGAATACCTGGCCATCGGCTACAACGACTGGATGCGCGACCCGGCCTTCTCGCCGTTGCAGATCGCCGCCATGGCGCTGCTCGTCGGCTTCCTGATGCAGGTCTTCCTGGCCGGCCCGCTTAAGCGGCGCATCATCACCTTCGCCGTGGCAGCGGCCTTCGTGGCCATCGTCGTCCCGTACCTCACCTGGCTGAACTTCTTCCGCTTCCCGCAGCTGGGATTCGGGGGAGTGCTGCTGCTCGGGCTCGGCGTGGCACTGAGCGGCACTGCCATGTCGGTGGGCCTGCGGAACACCAAGGTGCTCTACCCGGCGCTGGCCACCGTGGCACTGGGAGCCGTCATCTACTTCGTGGCCTTTGGCGTGCTGGAGAACCCGAACTGGTTCATCCTCGTCGCCGGAGGCATCCTGGCCGTAGTCATCCCTGCACTCATCGGCAAGTTCATGGGTGGGCGCCTGGGCGGACCGGCGATGGGCGTCTCGATCGCCACCGGGCTGGTCATGGCGGGACTGACCACGCTCGACCACATTTTCCGGGCCTGGCCCGGCTTCCTGCTGCTCAAGCCCCGGCCGATCGCAACCATCGGTTCGCAAACGCCGAACTTTGCCGGCACCTTCTGGGAGGACTTCCTGGACAAGGGAACCCAGTTGCTGCTGCCCACCATCCTGCTGGCGATCATCTCGCTGGCAAGCTACAGCCGGTACACGCGCTCCTCGATGCTGGAAGTGGGGCAGCAGGACTACATCCGCACCGCCCGGTCCAAGGGATTGAGCGAGCGCACGGTGATTTTCCGCCACGCATTCCGCAACGCGATGATCCCCATCGCCACGATCGCCGCCTTCGACTTCGCGGGTTTGATCGGCGGCGCGGTGATCACCGAGTCGGTCTTCGGCTGGAAGGGCATGGGCGAGTTGTTCCGCACGGGCCTGACGCAGGTGGACCCGGCCCCGGTGATGGCATTCTTCCTGGTGACGGGCACCGCTGCGGTCGTGTTCAACATGCTGGCCGACATCTTCTACGCAATTCTGGACCCGAGGATCAGGGTATGAACAAGCAAACGAACCACTTCAAGGCACGGGAGGACCGGAGATGACCATCGAGAAAGATCCGGCCGAGGCCCCGGCCCTCCTGCTGGCCGAGGCCGAGGACGCGGCGCTGGCGCGCAAGGACTCCGTCTCGCTCAGCCAGGGCCAATTGGTCCGCCGCCGCTTCTTCGCCCACCGGGCAGCCATGATTTCGACGGTGGCACTTCTCTTCATTGCCGTCATGGCCTTCACCTCCATCGGCTACGCGGGCATCCCGGGCTGGTGGGGCAAGGACTACACCACGGCCGGAACCGTCATCGACGCGGGGCGTCCCACGCTCTCCCTCCTGCCTTCCTGGCTGGGAGGTTCCGGCCTGGCCTGGGGTGAGCACCCCTTCGGCCAGGACTCCACGGGCAAGGACTACTTCGCGCTCGTGATGCGCGGCACCCAGCAGTCGATCATCATCGCCGTCATCGTCGGGATCGTTGCCACCGTGATCGGAGCCGTCGTCGGTGCCGTGGCCGGGTACTACCGCGGCTGGGTCGATGCCGTGCTGATGCGCATGACCGACCTGTTCATCGTGATCCCGCTCCTGGTCCTTGCCGCGGTGCTGGGGCAGATCGCCTCCCGCACGGGCAACACCACCATCGCCTTGGCCCTGGTGCTTGGCCTGGTCACCTGGACCGGGTTGGCCAGGTTGGTGCGCGGCGAGGTGCTCTCGCTGCGCGAACGCGAATACGTGGCGGCGGCCCAATCCATGGGCGCGAAAACCAGCCGCGTGATTTTCAAGCACCTGCTGCCCAACACCATTGGCGTCATCGTGGTCAATGCGACGTTCGCGATTGCCGGTGCCATCCTGCTGGAGACCTCGCTCTCCTACCTCGGCTTCGGGGTCAAGGCCCCGGATTCCTCCCTGGGCCTGCTCATCAGCCAGTACCAGAACGCGTTCACCAACCGGCCGTGGCTGTTCTGGTGGCCGGGCATGATCATCCTGGCGATCGCGCTGAGCGTCAACTTCCTGGGCGACGGCCTGCGCGACGCCTTTGACCCGCGCCAGACCCGCAAGGCCAGGCGCCGCAAGCAGAAGGAAGTGGTTTCCGAATGAGCATCTCCTCACCATTGGCAGGCGAAAACGCAACGGCGCTGAGCTTCGAGAACCTGTCCGTCTCCTTCGAGACCGAGTTCTCCGACGTGCACGCGGTCAAGGGACTCTCCCTTGAGGTGTACCCCGGCGAGGTCGTGGCGCTGGTGGGCGAATCGGGCTCGGGCAAGTCGGTGACCTCCACCGCCGCCATCGGGCTGCTGCCCTCCAACGCCTACATCACCGGCAAGGCCCTGGTCGGCGGGGTCAACGTGGTGGGCATGGCCGAGAACAAGATGCGCAAGATGCGCGCCACCGACATCGCCATGGTCTTCCAGGAACCGATGACGGCCCTGAACCCGGTGCTCACCATCGAGCGCCAGTTGACCGAATCCCTGGAACTGCACGGCCTGGCCTACGGCAAGGAGGCCACCGCGCGTGCCATCGAGCTGCTGGAAATGGTCGGCATCCCTGACCCGCGCAAGCGCATCAAGCAGTACCCGCACCAGTTCTCCGGCGGCCAGCGCCAGCGCATCGTGATCGCCATGGCGATCTCCTGCGACCCGAAGGTCATCATTGCCGACGAGCCGACCACCGCGCTGGACGTGACGGTGCAGGCCGAGATCCTGGATCTGCTGCGCGAGCTCAAGGACAAGCTGAACACCGGGATCCTGCTGATCACCCACAACATGGGCGTGGTGGCCGACCTGGCCGACCGCGTTGCGGTGATGTTCCACGGCTCGCTGGTGGAGACAGGCACCGTGGACCAGGTGCTGAACCACCCGCAACACCCGTACACGCAGAAGTTGCTGGCCTCCGTGCCCCGGCTGGAAGCCGTCGACGTGACGGGGACCTGGGTGCCGGAGCCGATGGCCCCGGTGGACCCTGACCGCACGCTGGTGCTCGAGGCCAGGAACCTGGTGCTGGAATACGACATGCGCGGCACCAAGTTCCGGGCCGTCGACGACCTGTCCTTCGAACTCGCGCGCGGGCAGATCCTGGGCATCGTGGGGGAGTCGGGGTCCGGCAAGTCGACAGTCGCCAAGGCCGTGCTGGGGCTGCTGCCCGTGGCCTCGGGCGTGCTGGCGGTCCACGGCACCAACCTCGCCACGCTGCGGCCCAAGGCGGCACGGGCGATCCGCGCCAAGATCGGGGTGATCTTCCAGGACCCCGCGGCGTCGCTGAACCCGCGCTTCCCGATCGGCGACTGCATCACCGAACCGATGGTGGTGCACAAGGTTGGCAACCGTGCCGAGCGCATCAGGCGCGCCTCCGAGCTGCTCGATGCGGTGCACCTGCCCCGCACGGTGATCAACCGCTACCCGCACGAGCTCTCCGGCGGCCAGCGCCAGCGCGTGTGCATCGCCCGGGCGCTGACCCTGGACCCGGAGCTGTTGATTGCGGACGAGCCGACCAGCGCCCTGGATGTCTCGGTGCAGGCCGCGGTGCTGGAAATGATCCAGGAGCTGCAGGCACGCTACGAGTTCGCCTGCCTCTTCGTCAGCCACGACCTGGCCGTGGTGGACCTGCTGGCGCACACCGTGGTGGTCATGAAGGACGGGAAATCGGTGGAACAGGGGCGGGTGCGCGACGTGCTGCACGCACCGCAGCACGACTACACCCGCCGGCTGCTGGCCGCGGCCCCGGTCCCCGAGCCCCGCGAACAGGCCATCCGCCGCGAGGCGCGCCACCTGCTGCTCGAATTGGAGACGCCGGAAAACCGATAGCCCGCACATGACAGAGGCCGGGAAGCCCCGAAGGGTTTCCCGGCCTCTGTCATGCCCCCAGGGGGGCGAAGTCTGCGGGCGGGGCTAGCTGAGCTCCATGATGAATTCCTTCACGACCGCGGCGCGGGCGTTGGAGAAATCGGCCGACTCTTCGATGACCTTGAAACCACGTCGTTCCAGGACCTTGATGGAGCCGATGTTGTCCTGCGGCACGCGGGCGCGCAGCGGACGGGCGGTGTACTCGGCCAGGAACGCGTCCACGGCCGTGGTGGTGATGCCCTGGCCCCAGTAGCGGCTGGCGGTCCAGAAACTGATCTCCGGGATCGTTTCGTTTTCGAAGACCAGGATCGAACCTGCAACTTCGCCGTCGTGCTCGATGGTGCGCACAATGACCCGGGGATCATTGATGATCAAGCCCCAGTGGTGGTCGAAGACCCCGCGGTCTGCCGGGTTCCGGGCCGTGAAGGCAGCCATGAGGTTGGCTTCGGGGTCCTGCTGGTGTTCGAAGAACTGATCCAGGTCTTCGGGCTGCAAAGGCCGTAGATGCACGGTCACTGCCTCTCTAGTTGTGGTGATCGTCTAGGCCCTAGCCTACCGGTGTGAACAAGGCCGATGCCGCCATCTGGTTCAGCAGCTTGCGCAACCCGGCCTTGGAGGTGCGCGGGGAGTGCGCCGAATGCGCGGTTGAATTGAGCAAGCCGAAGGCCGCATGGGCCCGGAACCGAATGACGGCGTTGGTTTCCTGCGGGTGGATCAGGTGCAGCTGCTCGGTCCACAGTGCGATGTAGGAGCGTTGCAGCTTCCGCACCAATTGCAGTTCGGCTGCAGGCAGGGTCTCCAGGTTTCGGTCCTGGACCTGGATGATGTCGGGGCGGGCCAAGGCGAAGTCCGTGTGGAAGGCGATCAGCCGCTTCACCGTCTCGGCGGCGGTGCCGCCGGCGCCGGCAACCTTTTGGCCGCCGTCCAGCAGATCCTGGCTCATGCCCACCAGCAGGGCGATGAGCACCGCCGACTTGCCGGAGAAGTGCCTGTACACCGCCGGTCCGCTGATGCCGCAGGCGGCTCCGAGATCCTCCAGCGAAACCCCGGCATAGCCGTGGATGGCGAAGAGCCTGGTGGCCTCGGTCAGCAGGTCCTCGCGTCGCTGCGCCTTGGCGCGTTCGCGGTCGGTCGATGCAGGGTCCTTGGGAATGCCGTTCACCCTCCACCGTTCCTTCGTGCCTGGGCCCCGGCGGCCGCCAATGGGCTGCCGGTGCAACTTTCTCCGGGAGGCTGGACAAGTGTGCCGCACGCCACTAACCTCGGACTCAGTTAATGATCACTAACAATACGTGGTCAACCGGCAAAGCCCAAGCGGCGCGCAACAGCGCACCGTGCGGCGACGCGGCCCACCCGGCCGCAGGCAATCCGGCAGCCATGCCGACCAGCGAAAGGGGCACAGGGAAACATGATCAACCTGGAACTCAACGAGGACTACCTGGAACTCGCCACGACGGTGCGCGAGTTCGCCCGGGAGGTCGTGGCGCCGGTGTCGGCCAAGCACGATGCGGCGCACTCCTTCCCCTACGCGGTGATCGCCCAAATGGGCGAGATGGGCCTGTTCGGCCTGCCCTTCGGCGAGGACGTCGGCGGCATGGGCGGGGACTACTTCGCGCTGTCCCTGGCCATCGAGGAACTGGCGCGGGTTGACCAGTCGGTGGCCATCACCCTGGAGGCGGGGGTGAGCCTGGGGGCCATGCCCATCCACCGCTTCGGCACCCAGGCCCAGAAGGAGCGTTGGCTTCCGGCGCTGTGCTCCGGGGCGGAACTGGCGGGGTTCGGGCTGACCGAGTCCGGCGCGGGATCCGATGCCGGGGGCACCGCCACGACGGCGGCGCTGAAGGACGGGGCCTGGGTGATCAACGGGTCCAAGGAATTCATCACCAACTCCGGAACCGACATCTCGACGCTGGTGACTGTCACCGCCGTCACCGGCACCCAAACGAAGGCCGACGGTTCCATCGCCAAGGAGATCTCCACGATCCTGGTGCCGCGGAACACCCCGGGATACACCGTTGACCCCGCCTACGACAAGGTCGGCTGGCGCGCCTCTGACACCCACCCGCTGAGGTTCGAGAACGCCTCGGTCCCCGAGGAAAACCTGTTGGGGGAGAGGGGGCGCGGCTATGCCAACTTCCTGTCCATCCTGGATGAGGGGCGCATCGCCATTGCCGCGCTGGGTACCGGGGCGGCCCAGGGCTGCCTGGACGAGGCAACCGCCTACGCCAAGACCCGGACGACCTTCGGGAAGCCCATCGGCTCGAACCAGGGAATCTCCTTCAAGATCGCCCGGATGGCGGCCCGGGTGCACACCTCTCGCCTGGCCTACTATGCGGCCGCAGCCAAGATGCTCGCCGGCCAGGACTTCAAGACCGAGGCCGCCATCGCCAAGCTGGTTGCGGGCGAGGCTGCCATGGACAATGCCCGCGACGCCACGCAGATCTTCGGCGGCTACGGGTTCATGAACGAATCCCTGGTGGCCAGGCACTACCGGGATTCGAAGATCCTGGAAATCGGCGAAGGCACCACCGAAGTCCAGCTGCTGCTCATCGCCCGTTCGCTGGGTCTCTAGGAATCGAAGGCGAACGGCCCGAAAGTTTGTAGGATACGAGAACAAGGATTTTCGTGGGTCGCTTCGTCCGCCGCACCGCTCCCTTCAACGGGAGGCACGGCGCCGTCGAAACCCCACACCAGGACGAGGGGCGTGAGGAACATGGCAGAGCAGGACGATGTACGTGAAATCCACGAGCGGGGCCTGTACTTTGAGGAACTGGATCCCGAGGCGGTCTATGTGCACTCGCCCGGGCGCACCATGACCGAGGCGGACAACGTCCTGTTCACCGCGTTGAGCATGAACACCCAGGCGTTGCACCTGGACGCTGCATTCGCCGCGACCCAGCCCTTTGGCCGCCGGGTCATGAACTCGATGTTCACCCTGGCCACCATGGTGGGGCAGTCGGTGTCGCAGCTGACCCAGGGGACGCTGATGGGCCAGCTGGGCCTGACCGACGTGCGGTTCCCGCATCCGCTCTTCCCGGGGGACACGCTCTATACCCAGACGCGGATCGTGGACCTGCGCCCCTCCAACTCCAGGCCGGGGCTCGGGGTGGCAACGTTTTCCCATGTGGGCAAGAACCAGGACGGCATCACCGTCGCCGAGGCGACGCGGGTGTGCCTGATGTTCACGCGCGAGGCCCACCTGAAACTGCAGAACGGGTCCTTCGGCGAGGACGACTGGGTCTAGTCCGCCTTAGGGCCGCGGGCCGCGCCAGCTGTAGCGCCGCTCCGGGCGGCCGCCGCCGTAGCGCAGGTCCACCTGCACCGCCCCGGTCTCGTGGAGGTATTCCAGGTAGCGCCGCGCGCTGACCCTGGAGAGGCCCAGCATCTCGCCGACCTCCAGCGCGGAGAAGTCCGTCTCGGCCAGGCGCAGGGTCGCCTGCACCCGTTCCATGGTCTCCGCCCCACAGCCCTTGGGCAGCGGCTTGTCGGAACCGGCCATGGAGAAGACGGCATCCACGTCGGACTGCTCGGCGGTGTCGGAGGATCCCAGCGAACGGTAGGTGCTGCGGTAGTGTTCCAGGCGCTGGTGCAGGTCCTCCTGGGTGAACGGTTTCATGAGGTAATGCACGATGCCGCCGCGCAGCGCCCGGCGTACGGTGTCGGCCTCGCGGGCGGCGCTGATCACCAGGACGTCGAGCTCCGGGACGGCGGCGCGTAATTGGACCAGCAAATCCAACCCGTAGATGTCGGGCAGGTGGATATCCAGCAGGACCAGGTCCGGCTGGATGCGGCGGGCCTCGGCCAGGGCCTGGGCCCCGGTGCGGGCGACGCCCGCGACCTCGAATCCGGGCATTTGCGACACGAACCCGGAGTGGATTCGCGCGACCATGAAATCATCGTCGACGATGAGCACCTTGATCATGACTGCACCTTTTTCCCCAGACGGGCCGTGAAGACGGCCCCTTCGTCATTGGCCACGGTGACGTCGCCGCCGCGGCGCAAGCACACCAGCCGGGTCAACGCCAGGCCGAAGCCGCGCCCGGCCTCGGACGACGAGGTCTTTGTGGTGTAGCCCTGAACGAAGATCTTAGCAACGTTCCCGGAGTCAATGCCCTCGCCCGAATCGTGTACCCGCACCACGACCTGGTCGTTCTCCTCGGAGACCCGGACGTCGACCCTTGCGCTTTCGCGCCCGGCCACCGCATCGATGGCGTTGTCCACCAGGTTGCCGACCACGGTGGTCAGGTCCCGGGAGAGGGCCTCGTCCACCCGGCCGAGGCGCGATGCGGGATCCAGGTCGATGCCCACGCCCCGCTCCGAGGCCAGGGCGGACTTGGCGATGAGCAGCGCGGCAACCGTGGGATCGGCGACCCGGTTAGTGACATCATCGAGCAGCCGGGTCCGGCTGAAGCTCACACCGTTCACATAGGAGAGCACTTCGTCGTATTCCTCCAGCTGGATCAGCCCGGAGATGGTGTGCAGCTGGTTGGCGAATTCGTGGGTCTGTGCGCGCAGCGTCTCGGTCGTCATGCGCGTTGCCCCCAGTTCCTTTTCCAGGGTCGTCAATTCGGTGCGGTCACGCAGCGTGGTCACCGACCCGACCAGTCGGCCGCGGGATTCCATGGGTCGGCGGTTGAGCACCACCAGGCGCTCGCCGACCAGTACCAGCCGGTCGGCGTCCGCCTGCTTCTCGGTCAGCACCTCGCGCAGCGCCGCGTCGATGGAGAGGTCCTGGAGCGTTCGGCCCTCGCAGTCATCTGGCCAGTCCAGCAGCCTGCGCGCGGCGTCGTTGGCCAGGGTGATGCGTTCACGCAGGTCGATGGCGACCACGCCCTCCTTGACTCCGTGCAGGATGGCTTCGCGGTGTTCGACCAGGCCGGTGATTTCCGCCGGTTCCAGGCCCATGGTCTGTCGCTTGACGCGGCGGGAGAGCATTAGCGACCCGAGGGTTCCCAGGGCCACTGAAACCCCCAGATAGACCAGCAAGTTCGGGGTGGCCTCCAACAACCTTTCCAGGAATGAGGGGTAGGTCCGCCCCACCGCGGCGAAGCCAACGAGCTTTCCGTTGTCATCCAGCACCGGGACATGGGCCTCCAACATCTTGTTGTCCCCGCGCACAGTTGCTCCCGTCCAGGCACGGCCCTGCATGACGTCGGATTCGCCGAGGGGAAATTGCTCACCGAGCAGGGACGGATCCGAGGATGTCACCACGATGCCCTGGGCATTGGCCAGCAGCGATTCGCTGCTGCCGGAGACCGAACGCACCGATTCGGCAATGGAGGGAAGAGCCGAACCGAAACGGGGCTTGGCCTCGGGCAGCAGGGCCCGCACCAGGGGGATCGAGGCGAGGTTTTCGGCCGCAGAGAGCGAGCGCCGGGACTCGACCCGTTCAAATGTTTGGGTTGCCTGGGCCAGGGACATGGCAAGCACTCCCACCATGACTGCCAGCAGGATCAGCAATTGCAGTCCCAGAAACTGTCCTGCGAGGGACAACCGGGCGGTGCGGCTGAATCGTGGGGCAATGGTTTGCCTGGACACCGGCGGTCCCTTCCGTGCCAAGCTGGACCCGGCGCCAATCGCCGGATCCGTCAAGTGCCATCCGCGTGTACTCTACCCAAACCGGGCCTGGGCAACGAATGTGACCGTGAACACAATGAACAAAACTTTCTTTGCGAACACAAGAATTGCCCTCGGGCGATCGCGCCCTAATGTGGTGCTCATCATTCACTCGCATTTGAGATGGGAATCACAATGGGACGAACCAATATCTTGCGGCTGGCAGCAGTTGCCGCCGGCATTATGCTCGCCGCCACCGGCTGTGGAGTAACCGGCAACGACGCCGGGGCCTCCAACAGCGCGACCGAAACCGGACCGGTCACCGGCCTGCGCATCATGGTCCCCAACAGCCCCGGCGGCGGCTACGACACCACCGCCCGCGTCGGTGCCAAGGTCATGGAGGAAGCCGAAATCGCCAAGTCGATCGAGGTCTTCAACCTTGCCGGCGCCGGCGGCACCGTGGGCCTGGCCCGCATCGTGAACGAAAAGGGCAACAACGACCTG
Source organism: Paeniglutamicibacter sp. (assembly GCF_046714615.1). Taxonomy (NCBI): domain Bacteria; kingdom Bacillati; phylum Actinomycetota; class Actinomycetes; order Micrococcales; family Micrococcaceae; genus Paeniglutamicibacter; species Paeniglutamicibacter sp. Next base: position 2,922 of record NZ_JBKKAP010000081.1, on the reverse strand, counting down.
GGCATGCTCATGGGCCTGGGCGTGGTGGGCGCGAGCTACACCAACGACACCGACGCCCGGCTGACCGACACCACGCCGATTGCCCGTCTCATCCAGGAGCCGGGGGCCATCATGGTCTCCAAGGATTCCCCGTACAAGACCATCGACGATCTCGTCGCGGCGTGGAAGAAGGATCCCTCCAAGGTCGCCGTTGGCGGCGGCTCGTCGCCCGGCGGGCCTGACCACCTGCTGCCGATGCAGCTTGCCCAGACCGTGGGCATCGACCCGACCAAGGTCAACTTCGTTTCCTACGACGGCGGCGGCGACCTGCTGCCGGCGATCCTGGGCAACAAGCTGGGCTTTGCGGCATCCGGTGCCGGCGAGTTCCTTAAGCAGATCGAATCCGGGGATGTCCGCGTGCTGGCCACCTCCGGTGCCGAGCGCCTCGAGGGCGTTGACGCCCCAACCCTGAAGGAATCGAACATCGACCTGGAATTCAGCAACTGGCGCGGGCTCGTTGCCCCTCCGGGCATCAGCGAAGAAGCCAAGGCCCGCTGGATCTCCACGCTGGAGAAGATGCACGAGTCCGAGGAATGGAAGCAGGCACTGACCGACAACGGCTGGACCGATGCATTCATCACCGGCGATGAGTTCTCCACCTTCCTCACCGATCAGGACAAGCGGGTCTCCGACGTCCTGACCGCACTTGGCTTGGCATGAAACCAGTAGCCATCTGGCTCAAGGACCGCTCCGAGCTGGGCTTCGCGGCCTTGCTCGGGGCGGTCGGGGCCATTGTGCTGATCGATGCGTTTGGCCTGAACGTGCCCTACCGGCAGTCCGACGGACTGGGGCCCAAGACGGTTCCCTACATCGTCGGCGCACTGCTTCTTATCTGTGCCGTCATGCTGGCCATCAACGTCCTGCGCGGGGGTGCGGCGGAGCCCGAGGACGGCGAGGACATCGAGATCGGAACGCCCATCGACTGGAAGGTCGTGGTGCCGCTGGGGCTCGTTTTCATCGTCAACATCGTCTTCATCGACATGCTCGGCTGGGTCATTTCCGGGACCATCCTGTTCTGGGGCAGCGTCCTGGCACTGGGCGGACGCAACTACATCCGTGACGGACTGATTTCCGTGGCCCTCGCCGTGGGCACCTTCTACGGCTTCTATCTGGGGCTGGGCATCCACCTGCCGGTCGGACTGCTCAAGGGAGTGCTCTAAGTGGAAACATTCAACATGCTGATGCAGGGGTTCGCCACCGCGGCAACCCCCATCAACCTGCTCTTCGCCGTGCTGGGCGTGCTTCTGGGCACCGCCGTCGGCGTGCTGCCGGGCATCGGCCCGGCCATGGCCATTGCGCTGCTGCTGCCGGTGACGTACGGGATGGAACCCACCGCCGCGATGATCATGTTCGCCGGGATCTACTACGGCGGAATGTACGGTGGCTCCACCACCTCGATCCTGTTGAACACCCCGGGAGAATCCTCGACGGTCATCACCGCCATCGAGGGCCACAAGATGGCCAAGGCAGGTCGCGCAGCCCAGGCGCTGGCGACCGCAGCCATCGGCTCCTTCGTCGCCGGCACCATCGGCACCGCACTGCTGGCAACCATCGCACCGTGGGTGGTGAAGTTCGCCGTGTCCCTGGGCAACCCGAGCTACCTGGCTATCATGCTGCTGGCGCTGATTGCCGTGACCGCAGTCCTGGGATCCTCCAAGCTGCGCGGCTTTGCCGCGCTGGGACTGGGCCTGGCCATTGGCCTGGTCGGAATGGACCCGGTCAGCGGACAGGGCCGATTGATCTTCGGCCAGCCGCTGCTCGCCGACGGCTTGGACATCGTGGTGGTTGCCGTGGCGATCTTCGCCATCGGCGAGGCACTGTGGATCGCCGCGCACCTGCGCAAGACCGCCACCCACACGATTCCCGTCGGGCGCCCGTGGATGGGCAAGGCGGACTGGAAGCGTTCCTGGAAGCCGTGGCTTCGTGGAACCGCGTTCGGGTTCCCGTTCGGCGCGTTGCCTGCAGGCGGTGCGGAAATTCCCACGTTCCTGTCCTACGTCACCGAGAAGAAGCTCTCGAAGCACCCGGAGGAATTCGGGCACGGTGCCATCGAGGGCGTCGCCGGGCCGGAGGCTGCCAACAATGCCGCCGCCGCCGGAACGCTGACCCCGATGCTGGCCCTGGGCCTGCCGACCAACGCCACCGCCGCGGTCATGCTGTTGGCACTCATGCAGTTCGGCATCCAGCCGGGCCCGCTGCTCTTCGAGGAGGAACCGGTGCTGGTGTGGGCGTTGATCGCCAGCCTGTTCATCGGCAACGCCCTGTTGCTGCTGATCAACCTCCCCATGGCACCGCTCTGGGCCAAGCTGCTGCAATTGCCGCGGCCATACCTCTATGCAGGCATCCTGTTCTTTGCCACGCTGGGCGCCTACGCGGTGAACCTGCAGACCTTCGACCTGGTCCTGCTCTTGGTGCTGGGCCTGCTGGGCTTCGCGATGCGTCGCTTCGGCATCCCGGTGTTGCCGCTGATCATTGGCGTGATCCTTGGCCCCCGTGCCGAGGCGCAATTGCGCAAGTCGCTGCAGCTGAGCGCCGGCGATCCGGCGGGCCTGTTCAGCGAACCGGTCGCAGTGGTCGCCTACGTGATCATCGCCGTGGTCCTGCTGTGGCCGCTGGTCGCGAGGCTGCTGCGCCGCCTGTTCCCGAAGGCGGCAGCCGAACTCGAGGAATTCACGGAACCCGTCCTGGCGGAACCCGATGCAGAGACGGCCGTTGCCGGTGAAACCGAAGTCGGCACGACCGGCGAAGACGGACACGCGAAGCCCGAAGAGCACCACGCCACCCGTCGTGGCGGCCGACGGCGCTCCTAGCCGATCAAGGTGCAATTCGCTGTTGCCCTCGTTTCCCCTTCCGTTCCGGGGTAAGCGAGGGCCACAGCTGCTT
>NZ_JBKKAP010000080.1:0-15168 GCF_046714615.1 Paeniglutamicibacter sp. | reverse complement strand
CGCCGATCTCGGCCTCGTAGCCGTCGTGGGGCGGGGCCGGGGCGCCCCGCGCCGCCCCCCCCGGGGCCCCCCCCCCCCGGGCGCCCCAACACCGGCGTCCGGGTCTTCACCCCGGCCGGCTGACTCCGGCGCCCGTTACGGGCCGTTCCCAGGACTCGATGTCCCCGGGGACGGCATCGAAGGCGGGATGCAACAGCGGCGGGTCGGCCGCGGCAAGCCGCACCTCCCGCTCCGCATCGCGCACCGCCAGCTTGGCCAACAGGTGCTCGCGCTCGTAGCCGACCTGGCCGGTAGTCACCATGAGCATTTGCACCGTGCCCTCCGCCGGCGGGAGCAAGATCAGGGCGCGGTTGAAGTTGTAGCCGCGCTTATCGGCCTCCCATGCCAGGCCCTCCAGGTAGTTTCCGACCGCGGCGAGTGGATCCGCCGTGGCCCGGAAGCGTTGCAATTGCGGGTGGTTCCGGTAGCCGGTGGTCTTCCCGTCCAACACCTTCTGCGCGAGCAGGGTTTCACGCCAGCAGGCGAGCAGGCCCTTGGTGTCCAGGTACGTGGGGTGCAGACTCCAAAGGCGCATTCGGCCATCATATCGGTGTCCCTGTCAGCCTGCGCCGTAAACAACTGCGAACTTCGGCAGAGCTCTGGTGCAATGGGGTTCATGAGTGAAAACAACGGTGCCGGCACCAAGGCCCCCATCGACATTGAATTGCAATTGCGCTGGTCCGACGAGGACGCGCTCGGGCACGTGAACAATGCCCGCATCGTCACGCTGATGGAGGAGGCGCGGCTCCGCTGGACGCTGCCGCGCGGCAAGTCGGGCCGCTTCCCCCACGGCACCGTCGTTGCCTCGCTGCGGCTGGACTACCTGCGTCCGCTTTACTACCAACCGACGATGATCATCCAGTTGTCCGTGGTGCGCATCGGCACCAAGTCGTTCTCCCTGCGGCACGTGGGAATCCAGGACGGGCAGCGGGTTTTTGACGGCACCACGGTCATGGTGCCGCTGGCCGAGGACGGGCTGTCCTCGCGTGCGCTCAACGACCTCGAGTGCGGCTGGCTTGAAAGTGCTTATGTTGAGGCCAACGCCTGATTGCAGTTCGGTCAGCACTGTTCGGCGGTGGGTCAGTCTGCTCGTAATGCTTTCTCGACATTGCGGCCGACGGCCGAGCTGAGCAGCTCTGTTTGGTGAGGTGCCAGAGTCGACCATGCGCCCTCATGGTGTTCTCCAACCAACGATGCGATTTCCTGTACGCGAGCGCTGATCTCGTCCTGGTCGAGGTTTATTCGCTTGGCAAGCTTGCGCCAGTGGGAGAGACTTACCGCCTGCGATTGTCGGGCGCCGGCGATCCGCATGGCAAGGTTCTGGTCATACTCCGGATACAGCGAAACAGGCACTGCGTCGTACAAGGGCGCAAGGGAGACTTGTCCTGGGCGAAGGAATAATGAGTAGTTCTTCGCGTGTGCGTCAGCGTTTCCTATCAGGGTATTGAAAACAACCTGGGCGAGGAACCTACGGCGCAGGTTCCCGTCGTGATCCACTTCGGAGAGCTTCCGAAAAGCTTGTTCCATGGTGACGTTGTACTTGTCCGTCGGCCCGATTCCCAGGGCTTGGGCGAGATCTTCGGCGTGCAAGCGGCGAGGGAACACGGAATTGCTCTGTCGTACCCGGTCAAAGCGTTCGACGATGAAAGCTTGTTGGTCCTCGACATGCAGTACGCGGGCCGATGCGGCGTCAACCCCGATTCGGCGGGCCAATGCAAGGGCGGCGGATTCCGCTTCCTCGATGCCTGCAAGTCGTGGTGCCCCCGGTTTCACGATGTGGGTCGAAGGCACGCTTTCGTTGGACCAATACCACTCGCCGTCAATGTCGGCAATCGCGAATTTTCCTTGGGTCCCCGCCAGAGAAAAGCGGGCGGGGGCCCCGGCGGGGATCCACGCGTCCGCGTCTTGTTTGATGCTGCTGATTCTGTTGGCGAGAGCGCGACTCAGCACGGGGTTCATTCTAGGCACGCCGGCATAGAGGTTGGCGCCCTCTGGCAGCAGGACCAATCCGCCGGCAAGATCTTCGCCAGCCTTTGCCAGGAGAGCATAGGTCGTGGGGTTTTCGACTTCGTAAGCACGGGCCATGCGTGCACGCGTATGGTCAGCATCGGGCAACAGATTGTCCAAGAAGCGTTGGGCAGCAAGTTTGGATGAGCTGCCGTCGCGCGGTAGCGAAAGCGAGATAGGTGTATCAGGGGCGCCTTCGTCATAGTGAAATCGCGCCGGTTGGTTTGTGCCAAAGATAAATCGGCCAGCATAGTGGCCTTCGAGCCAAGCCTCGAGTATCTGGGTCATGCAGCTGCCAAATCCGGGAGGGCTGTCGGTTCGATATTCAAGATGCGGAGAATTCTGCGACTCGGCGTAGGTGAAGATAAACGTATTGCGCGTTCAATCTTCCTCAAGTCCTCAATGGGTACGCCAGCCATGCTGGCCAGCTCGGTCTGGGTGAGGCCTTGAATCAGGCGCTCGGAGGAGACGACGTCCGCCAGGTCTTCTGGCTTGCGGAGGTACTCTTCCTGCGGGCGATGCAGAGCCTCCATGACGTATGCAGAGTTTCCCGCGAGGGCATGTTCAACCAGATTGGTTCCGAAATTCAGTGGGCCTGAATTCTTGCCGCCCCACCAGTCGAAAAGCAAAGCCGCAGGATTAGCGGAGGCACGCAGCTCGGCGATGCGTTTGGCCGTGCGCTTGCGGTCTTGGCCCCTCAGCCCGGTGAGACTGCGGTGATGCAGCGCCCTCGACAGGATCAGCCGCGAATGTTCGGACAGTGGCCTGCGCAAGGCGCGGCGGAGCACGAGGTTATCGATATGCCAGTTGCCCCCGACCTTGTGGGCCTTGAGTTTGCCTTGCTGGATCAGGGCACGCACGCGTCGCTCGGTCACACCGAGCGCTTTGCTTGCTTCCCAAACGTTCATGACACAAGTATACCGTTGGCGCCGCCGTGGAGAGGGGGAAGAGCCTCCAGATGGTTAGCCCAGGTGCCCGGCCATGCGCTGCTGCATCGCCGCGCTGGCCTCATTCAGGCCAACAATCTCCACCCGTTTGCCTCCGGCCTCGTACTTGGCGGTGATCGCGTCGAGCGCCGCAAGCGTGGAGACATCCCAGAGGTGCGAGGCGTGCATGTCGATGACCACGTGTCCCGGGTCCAGCGCGTACTGGAACTGCGTGTACAGGTCGTTGGAGGAAGCAAAAAACAGCTCGCCATTGACCGTGTAGGTCGCGGTTTCGCCCGCGGCATCCACCGTGCGCCGGACGGTGACGAAGTGAGCCACGCGCCGCGCGAAGAGCACCATCGCGGTGAGCACGCCGGCACCCACGCCCACGGCCAGGTTGTGGGACCAAACCGTGGCCACCACGGTGATGAGCATGACCGAGGTTTCGCTCTTGGGCATGCGGCGCAGCGTGGAGGGCCGGATGCTGTGCCAGTCGAAGGTCGCCCATGACACGAAGATCATGACCGCCACCAGGGCAAGCATGGGGATCAGCGCCACGACGTCGCCGAAGACCACCACCAGCACCAGCAGGAAGACGCCGGCCAGGAACGTGGAGATCCGCGTCCGCGCGCCCGAGGCCTTCACGTTGATCATGGTCTGGCCGATCATGGCGCAGCCGCCCATGCCCCCGAAGAACCCGGTGACCAGGTTGGCCACGCCCTGGCCCCAGGCCTCGCGGGTCTTGTTGGACGCGGTGTCGGTCACGTCGTCGACCAGCTTCGCGGTCATCAGCGACTCGAGCAGGCCCACGAAGGCCACCGCCAGCGCGTAGGGGGCAATGACCTTGAAGGTCTCAAGGTCCAGCGGGATCTGCGGGAAGAACAGCTCGGGAAGGGACGAGGGCAGCTCGCCCTTGTCACCCACCGTCGGCACCGTGATCGAAGCCAGGACGGTGACCAGGGTCAGCACCACGATGGCCACCAGCGGGGCCGGGACCCTGGTGGTGATCCGCGGCAGCCCGAAGACGATCAGCAGGGACAGGCCCAGCAACGGGTAGACCAGCCACGGCACGTTCATGAGCTCGGGCAGCTGGGCGATGAACACCAGGATCGCCAGCGCGTTCACGAACCCGACCATGACCTGGCGGGGGATGAAGCGCATCAGCTTGGCCACGCCCAACACCGCCAGCAGGACCTGGAAGACACCCGCCAGCAGGATCGCCGCGACCAGGTAGTGCACGCCGTGGCTTGCCACCAGCGGTGCGATCACCAAGGCCACCGCGCCGGTGGCGGCTGAGATCATGGCGGGGCGCCCGCCGACGAACGCGATGGTCACCGCCATGGTGAAGGCGGAAAACAATCCCACCCTGGGGTCGACCCCGGCGATGATGGAGAAAGCGATCGCCTCCGGGATCAGCGCCAGCGCCACCACCAGGCCGCCGAGGACCTCGACACCGAGCAGCCTCGGGGAGCGCAGGGTGCGGCGCACCGACTGGCGTTCGACCGGCGTGGGCGCGGCGATTGCGGCGGCGGGCAGGGAAGGCATGAAGGATTTCCGTTCAGGAGGATTGCTGCAAGGAAGCGCCTGCCTCGGTGGTACCCGCCGGACGAAACGGGCAGGGTGTCGCACGGGCGGCGCAGGACAAGGGATTCAGCCCAATTCTAAGGGAGCCACGGGCACTGCGGATCGTCGATGTGTCGGAGGGGACAAACCATGCGCACGGGACACTCACCCGTGCTTGATTATCGGCACGGTGCCGCAGGAGGATTCCGTGCAGATCCTCGACGAGGCGGTTACCTGCCGGTAAGGCCGCAAGAGGGCCAAAACGGTGAACCGTCGCTTAGGATGAGGTATCAAATTACCCGCCGCCATGTGGCGGGGGGCGGCATCATTGGCGGAGCAACCGCAGTCGCCGCCTCGGCGCAACGGGGACAGCGCAACGGGGACACGAGGGGGAGGGTGGCATGGGGGCCGCATCCGGCCGGCAGGCCGGACATCCAACCATCGCAAGGTTCCTGGCTTGGGACGACGGAACCTGCAGGTTGTTGTTCATTCGCTCCGCGGCAGGTACGGGCCGCGGAAGTTTTGCGCGCTCGTGGATCGGCTGGCCGAACGACTTCGCTCTGATCCCGGGCTGCACCTGGCCGTCATCCTGGCGCCGGCCGCCTCCATCTGGGACCTGGCCTCCCGAACCCCGTGCCTGGTGGCAAAGCTCCGCTACCTGCTGCTGGATGCCGGGAAGACGGCGCAGCTCGTTGGCGCGGGAGCGCACGTCGACCAACTCGATGCCCATCGCATCCACGAGTTGTCCGGCGGGTGGCTTGCGGCGGTCCGGGCCCTTGCCGCGGATCCGAAGGCCGACATCCGCGCCCAGCAGGTCATCCGCGGTGGGCTGGCTATCTGGCTGGCCCACCGCGACCCCGACGGCGCATTGTCCGAGGCGGGATTCCTGCCTGAATTCGACAGGCGCACCGTCGAGGCCTTCTACGGTGAATTTTCCCCGGCGGTGCACACCCTGGAGGAACTCGTCGAGGCGGGCCTGGTGCAGGGGGACGGCCAGGGCGGCTGGATGATGCCCCGGATGGTGCGGCAAGTGCTGGTGGAACGGGTCGGGCTGCGTGGCCGTGAACTCACCGCCGTCCTGGAACAGGCCGCCGTCAACGCGATGGCCGCGACACGGGGGGTGGGCGAGGCGGTGGATTCGGCCGTGGCGCAGCGCAGCTGGCCGGCACTGTTGAACCTGTTGCTGGAACATTGGGTGGACGTCTTCATCGGCAACCCCAAGGAATTGGGCGTCATTGCGGGCAAGATCCCGCGTTTCATTTCCGAGCAGACGGAGTACATGCGGGTTGGCCTGCGGATCCTCGGCGCGACGGACCGGGACGGCATGTCCCTTCAGCTCCCGGCGTTCGAACCCGACTACGCCACGAACCAAACGGCCCAGCGCCTGCATCGGGATGCGGAGCGGCTCTACGGCAAACCCAACGCCCACGCCCTGACCGTGGGCATCCTGGAGATGCTCCATCTACGGCTGGCGGGGCTGTATCCGGAAGCGGCGGCCGCCGCCACGCGCCTGCGCGCGACGTTGCACCAGGCGCTTGACACCCAAAAGCTCAACCCGGCCCTGGTGGCACTGATCGAACTCCAGACCCGCATTTCCCTGTACCTGGCCGGCCAGGATGTCCAGGCACGCCAGGCCTATGAACGGGGCTTCCACTGGGCGCAGGTCTCCGGCAAGGCATTCTTGCTCGCGGACGTGGCCGGGAAGCTTGCCCTGCTCAAAATCCTGGAAGGCGACAGCGCCGCCGCGCTGCGCTGGCTGGCCGAGCACGATGCCGCCATTGGGGATGTTGGGTGGGGTCGGCTGATGGTGGCTCGCACCGCCGCGATGGCCCGCGCCTACCTGGCCCTGGCCCGCCTCGACTACGCCGGCTTCGATGAGGCAATGGGCGCCTTGCCCCCGACAGCTGACAACGACGAATTCTGGTCCGTTCATGCCCAGCTGCTGGCGCTGCAAAAGATCAATACCGGAATCTTTGATGCGGCGAGGGCGCTGATCTCATCACTCCGCCAGGAGCGCCGCTACGCGGCGGCCTCGCCCCTGGCGCAGAGGCTATTCGACGACACGCTCATGCTGGTTGAAATCCTGCAAGGCGGCGTCATGCGCACCGGAGCCGGGTCCGAAAACAGGGATCCGCTTCTGCTGGCGCTCGGCCACCTGCTAAACGGGAATCCCGACGCGGCCCTGGTGGCCCTTCAGGATGTCCCGCTGACGCGGGGCCTGCGTCGGCGGGGAAACCTTGCACTGTATTTGGATCTCGCCGCACGGAACCCCTTGGGCCCAACGCCGGCGACATTGCAGGGCCTGCGGCGGCTGCATCGGGACTCGGGGGTTCTTTACGAAATTTCGATTCTGGGCCTGGTTCCCGGATGGTCCGAGGTGGGACGGTCCTTGGATCTTGAGCCCGAGGAGTTCCAGCGACTGGGTTTCGCGTTGGATCTCGCGCCCACGCCGTTGCCCAGGCGGCCGGACCTCACCGTGCGCGAACAGGAGGTCTTGCGGCAACTGCGTGCGGGAATGACCCGCCGGCAGATTGCCGAGGCAGGCTACCGGTCCGAAAACACTGTCAAGACCCAGATGCGCAGCCTCTATCGGAAGCTGGAGGCCTCGGACATGAAGCGGGCACTGGAAAACGCGCGGGCCTGGGGTCTCTGAGGGCCGGGCCCGCGTCCCTAAAGCTGCCTGCCTATTTCCAGCTCGGCGCCGATTTGTAGTGCCGCACGCGCGACCTGTTCGCCGAAGTCCCGGCCCGGGGAGACGGCAACGCGGCTGAGTGGCACCGCCAGGCAGAGCGTGGCGATCATCTGGTCGCGCAGCAGGACAGGTGCACTGACCGAACCCAGCCCCGGGGTGCGTCGCCCCACTGATTCGACCCACCCGTGTTCCGCCACGGATTCCAGTGCCTCGGGATCGCGGGAGAGCAGACGCCCGCTCGACCCGTTGGGTAGTTCCAGAACGGAGCCAGCCGGCAGCGTGGCCTTGAGCTCGTGCTGGCTGTCCACCGTCACCCGGCAGATGCGCCGTTCGCCCCGGCGGATCCACAATTGGGCTGTCTCGCCGGTGGCATTGCGCAGTTCGGTGAGGATCGGCTGGGCAATGGATTCCAGTGCGGTACGCACGAAGCGGTGGCCCAGCTTGAAGTCGCCGTCATCGATGCGGCGCAGGAACCCGTACTCCACCATGGACAGGGCCAGGCGATGGACGGTCGACACCGACAATCCGGTGCGCCGCGCCAGCTCGCTGGCCGAGGCCGAGGAATCGTCCACCGCGTCAAGGACCATGGCGATCCGTTCAAGCATGCGGTTGCTGGTGGTTGCCGCCTCGGCCATGACTGTCTCCTGCTGGTTCTATTGGGTGAGTTGTATCCCCGCCCAATGCTATGTGACGTGCTTTTTGCTGAATCATTGGCCCGACGGTGACCGTTGGATTGGCCTGCGGTCGGGACGCGAGGGGAAGGCCGCCCGATATCAAATACCGACCTACCCCTTGCTGTGCGCTGGATCACTTGCTATGGTCTTCCTGCTCACAGGGAAGCATATCCCATTGTATGGGAAGTCTCGACGAAGTCACCGAAAAAAGGGCCACAGCCATGACAGAAAATCTCCACCTCCCGGGCAGCACCTTGCCGCTCGACGGAATCCGCGTGCTGGAACTGGGCAGCTTCATCGCCGCCCCGTTCGCGGCACGGCTCTTCGGCGACTTTGGGGCCGAAGTCATCAAGATCGAGAAGCCCGACGGCGGAGACGAACTGCGCGACTGGCGCAAGACCCGCGGCGCCACCTCGATGCTCTTCCGCACCATGGGCAGGAACAAGAAGTCCGTAGCCCTGGACCTGCGCAGCGAGCTGGGTCGCGAGGCCGTGCTGCGGATCGTGGCAAAGACCGACGTGGTCATCGAAAACTTCCGCCCGGGAACCCTGGAAAAGTGGGGACTTGGCCCCGAGGAACTGCACGCTGCCAACCCCAACCTGGTCATGGTCCGCATCTCCGGCTATGGGCAGACCGGCCCCTACAAGAACCGCGCCGGATTCGGCAGCTCTGCCGAGTCCTTCGCCGGCCTGCGCTACATCACCGGCGAGCCTGACCGCCCGGCCGGCCGCGCCGCCGCCAGCGTCGGGGACACCGTCTCGGGCCTTTACGGCGTCATCGGCGCGCTGATGCTGATGTTCCAGAAGGCCAAGGGCGTGACCAGTGAGGGCCCGCAGATCGTTGACGTGGCGCTCTACGAGGGAGTCTTCTCCCTGCTCGAATCCCTGGTCCCGGACTACGACGCCTACGGCATGGTGCGCAAGCGCACCGGCGGCGCCCTGCCCGGGGTCGTGCCCACCGGATCCTACCCGTGCGGGGACGACCTGGAGGTCGTGATCGGCGGCAACTCCAACTCGGTGTTCGTACGCCTCATGAAGGCCATCGACCGTACGGACCTCGCCGCCGATGCGACCCTGCTGACCACCGAGGGACGCGGCGCCCGCGAAGAGGAGCTGAACGGTGCCATCGCCGCATGGACCTCGTCCATGCCGCTGGCTGAGGTGCTCACGGCGCTGGACACCGCCGGCGTTCCCGCCGGGCCGGTCTACGACGCCCCCTCGATCGCCAAGGACGAGCACTACCTTGCCCGCGACATGATCCAGACCCACGAGGTCATCATCGAAGACGAACCCGAACTGATCCGCTTCCCCGGCGTGGTTCCCAAGCTTCCAGGCCACGAGGGCCGCGTCGCCTGGGTCGGCCCGGAGCTCGGCGAACACACCCATGAGGTGCTCGCGGACCTGGCGGGCCTGAGCACCGAGGAAATCAACTCACTCGGCGTCAAGGAGAACAACTGACATGCAGATCCACATCACCGATGTCTTCCTGCGCGACGGCCTGCAGGACGAAAACGTCATCGTCTCCACGACCGACAAGCTCGCCATCGCAGATGCATTGCTGGCCGCGGGCGTGAAGCGGCTCGAGGTTGCTTCCTTCGTGAACCCCGCCCGCGTGCCGCAAATGGGTGACGCCGCGCAGGTGCTGGCAGGGTTGCCCGCCGGCAGCGGGGCGACATTCACGTCCCTGGCACTGAACGGCAAGGGGATCGTCCGGGCCGTGGCGGCAGGCGCCACCAACATCCAGGTCGTGACCTCCGCCAGTCAGGCACACAGCAGCGCGAATGCAGGGTCCAGCATCGAGCAAGCGCTCGAATCCCTCGCTGCCGACGTTGCGGCCCACCCCGGCATCAACTTCTTTGCCGGGATCTCCACCGCCTTCACCTGCCCCTTCGAGGGCGAGATCGAGCCAGGCCACCTGCTGCGCGTGGTCCGCGCCTTCAAGGCCATGGGCATCACCCAGATCGGCCTGGCCGACACCCTGGGCACCACCCCCACCGGCCGACTCATGGATTCCGTGCGCCACATCCAGGATGCCGAGCCGGAACTGACCTACTACCTGCACCTGCACAACGCCCATGGCCAGGCGCTGACAACCGTCGATGCGGCCATTGAGGCGGGCATCACGCGTTTTGACAGCGCGCTGGGCGGCTACGGCGGTTGCCCGTTCGCCCCCGGAGCCGCGGGGAACCTTGCCACCGAGGAACTCGTGGCGCACCTGCACGCAGCCGGACACGAGACCCGCATCGACGAAACCGCACTCAACCGGGCCGTGCTGCTGGGTCGCGACGCGGTGTCCAACTCCCCGGCACTGCCGGCCAGCGCCCTGACCGGGCACTAGAACCACTCCCATCCACCGCACGCCGGGATTCCTCCGCCAGGAGCCGGTGCGCCCCATCTTTCTGCGAGGACGACGATGTCTCAGATTGAAAATCCCACTTCCATCCTTGACGAGCAATTCCCCGACGAGCCCGGCGTCCAGCGCGGCGTCGAACCAAGCGTCGGCAAGCTGCGCGGCACGCATTTCCCCGGCCCGCGCGGCACCCGGATCGCCAGCCTGCCGGCTGCACTGTTCATTGTGCTGGCCGCCATGGTGTTCATTGCCGCGCTGACCGGCAACCTCCCCGATTCCATGCTCTCGGGCTTTGCCGTCACGATCCTGCTCGGCGGGTTGCTGATCTGGATCGGCAACCTGTTCCCGGTGGTGCGCGACTTCGGCCTGCCCACGGTGTTGTGTACCTTCATCCCCGCCACGCTCATGTCCTTCGACCTGTTGCCGGCGAACTTCGTGGAGGTCGTGGAGAACTTCGTCAAGGGACACGGGTTCCTGGACTTCTTCGTCATCACCATCATCGCCGGCTCCATCCTGGGCATGCCGCGCGCCCTGCTGCTGAAGGCCGGACCGCGCTTCGCTGTGCCGCTCATCGGCTGCCTGGCCGCCACGTTTGTGCTCATCGGCTTGCTGGGCGCGGCGACCGGATTCGGCTTCATGGAGGGCATCTTGTTCATCGCCGCCCCGATCATGGCCGGCGGCCTGGGCGTGGGCGCGCTGCCGATGAGCGAGATGTATGCTTCCAGGACCGGGCTGGACTCCGCGACCTTCATGGGCGATTTGATGTCGGCGGTCGTGGTGGCCAACATCGTCTGCATCATCATCGCCGGCATCTACAACGGCCTGGGCAAGACCCGCAAGCAGTTCTTCGTCGGCTTCAACGGCCACGGCGAACTGATGCGCATCAAGGGCAAGAAGTCCGAGTTGTCGCTGCCGCCGAAGAATGAGGCCTCCTCGTTCATCGCCCTGGGCAAGGGCCTGCTCTTCGCCGGCGCGCTGTTCATCTTCGGCCAGCTGGTCGGCTCCTACCTCGAGGTCCTGCACCCCTACGCGTGGACCATCATTGCCGCCGCCGCGGTGAAGATCTTCGGCTGGCTGCCCAAGGACATCGAGGAATCCACCGCGGACTGGGGCGACCTGGTGGGTGCCACCATGGTCCCGGCGCTGCTGGTGGGCGTGAGCATCAGCTACATCGACATGGGCGAAGTTGTTGCCTCGCTGAGCAACCCGAAGTTCATCGTGCTGACGGTTGCCACGGTGCTGATCGCGACCCTCACCTCGGGCATCCTGGGATGGCTCATGAAGTTCAACTTCGTGGAAGCCTCCATCACCCCGGGACTGGTCATGGCCGACACCGGCGGCAGCGGAGATGTCGCGGTGCTCAGCGCCGCGAACCGCATGCACCTGATGCCCTTTGCCGCGCTGACCAACCGGCTTGGAGGAGCGCTCGTGCTCTTCGTGACCTCACTGCTCGTTCCGTTCCTGGCGCTATAGGCCGGAACACGGGCCAGCGGATGGCTGCTCCATGAAGGGCCCCCGACGCGGCGTCGGGGGCCCTTCGTGCGGGACTTCCATGGACTGATGCTCATCGCTGGCATAGCGTGGACAGGAGGGGAGCAAGGGGCGCAGCGGAAGTGCATATGCCAAGCATGGCGAAGCCCGCGTAGCCACGGGTGCCGGCCGCTTTCGGCCATGCGGGGTCCGCGGCATTGGCCGCAATGGCGAAAATGTCCCGGCGACTGCCGTTCCTATCATTGCCTCCCACGGACCGCCCAACCACAAACCCGTCCACCGGAAAAGGAATCATCGTGTCATTGCTTGAAGAATCACTCTGGAATTCAAGGATCAACATCAATGGATGGGTGCAGGGGACCGCCGGGACCCAGGATGTCATGGAACCGGCCACCGGAAACGTGCTGGGCAGGCTCGGGGTGGCCTCCGCCGACGACGTGCTGCGTGCAGCAACTGCGGCCGCCCGGGCGCAGGTACTCTGGGCCGCGAAGAAGCCGGAGGAACGCGCCGCGGTGCTGCGCCGCGCGGGGGACCTCTGGGAGGAACATGCACAGGAGATCCAATCCTGGCTTATCCGCGAGGCCGGCAGCATCCCGGCCAAGGCGGGCCTGGAAACCCACACCGCCGCCCAGGAGTGCTGGGAGGCGGCGGCGCTGCCCTCGCACCCGCATGGCGAGGTGCTCACTTCCAACGAGGACCGCTGGTCCTTTGCCCGCCGCCGTCCCTCCGGGGTCGTGTCAGTGATTGCCCCGTTCAACTTCCCGCTGATCCTCTCCATCCGCTCGGTGGCACCGGCACTTGCCCTGGGCAACGCGGTGCTGCTCAAGCCCGACCCCCGCACGGCCGTCTGCGGCGGCGTGACCCTGATGCGGATTTTCGAGGAAGCAGGCCTCCCCTCCGGCGTCCTCTCGCTGCTGCCCGGCGGTGCCGATGTGGGAGCCGCCGTGGTCGAGGCCCCGGAAGTCCGCGTGGTGTCCTTCACCGGGTCCACCGCAGCCGGACGAAAGGTCGGCGAGGCCGCGGCCCGGCACCTGAAGCGTGCCCACCTGGAACTGGGCGGCAACAGCGCGCTGATCGTGCTGCCCGGCGCCGACCTGCCCAAGGCAGCCTCCGCCGGCGCCTTCGGTTCCTTCATGCACCAAGGGCAGATCTGCATGACCACCGGGCGCCATTTCGTCCACGAGTCGCTCTACGACGACTACGTGGACGCGCTTTCCGAGAAGGCCCGCACCATCCCGGTGGGGGATCCGAACACCGAGCGGGTGGCGCTGGGCCCGATCATCGACGAACACCAGCTGGGAAACATCGATCGCATCGTCCATGCCTCGGTGATGGCCGGCGGACGCCTGGCCGCGGGCGGCACCTTCGACGGGCTCTTCTACGCACCCACGGTGCTGGCGGACCTGGCGCTGGACAACCCGGCTTTCAAGGACGAGATCTTCGGACCGGTTGCCCCGGTTACGAGGTACTCCGACATCGAGGAGTTGGTCCAGCAGGTCAACGCCAACGAATACGGCCTCTCGGTGGGCATCCTGGGTGATGTGGGACTGGCCATGCAGATCGCCGATCGCGTGCATTCCGGCAAGGTCCACATCAACGAGCAGACCATCTCCGACGAGGCAAACGCCCCGTTCGGCGGCGTGGGCGCCTCGGGCACCGGATCGCGCTTCGGCGGGGCCGCGGCGAATATCGAGGCATTCACCGAAACCCAGTGGCTGACCATGCGCCCGGAGATCGCCGACTACCCGTTCTGAGCCGCGGCCACGCAGAGGGCAAATATTGGGTTCAGATTTACTTGAAGCCTCAACCATTTTAGGTGTATGCTTATTTCATGACTACTGCAGCCGACCGCCCACCGGTACTCTTCCTCTCCCACGGCGCACCACCGCTCGCCGACGATGCCACCTGGACCGCCGAACTGGCCGCATGGTCCGGCGCCATGGAAAAGCCCAAAGACATCCTGATGATTTCCGCACACTGGGAGAACGCGCCCGTGTCGTTGAGCGCCACGCGCCAGAAGCAGGAACTCGTCTACGACTTCTGGGGCTTCCCGCAGCACTACTACGACGTGCGCTACGACGCGCCAATGGCGCCGGAGCTGGCCGACGAGGTCGCCCGCTTGACCGGCAACCACGGCCACCACGTCGAGCGCGACGAAACCCGCGGCCTTGACCACGGCGCCTACGTGCCGCTGAAGGAAATGTTCCCCGATGCGGACGTCCCGGTGGTGCAGATGTCCATGCCCACCCTGGACCCGCAGGGCCTCTTCGCCCTCGGCCAGTCGCTGGCCCCGCTGCGCGACCGCGGCACCATGATCATCGGCTCCGGCTTCACCACGCACAACCTGCGCTGGTTCAACCCCGCAGGCGGCCCTGACACCACTCCGCCGGCGGCATCCAGCGAATTCGACCACTGGGCCGAGGAAGCGATGGGTCGCGGCGATGTGGACTCCATCCTCGACTTCCTGCACAAGGCCCCGGCAGCCCGCGAAGCGCACCCGCGCTCCGAGCACTGGGCGCCGCTCTATGTCGCACTCGGCGCGGCCTACGCTTCGGGCGGCATCGAGGCCAAGACCGCGATCGACGGTTTCTGGTATGGACTCTCCAAGCGCTCCTGGTCGCTCACCTAGGCAAAAGGCAAAAGTCGGCGGGACTGCCCTCAGGGATCGCGGCGCATGATGAGCCGGGGCATCCTGCTGGCCACCGCGTCCGTGGTGCCGATGACGCGGAACCCAGCCCGCTCGAACATCGCGCGGGTGCCGACAAACGCCATGGTGGTGTCCATCCGCCCCGCCGGATCCACGGGGTGGGCCTCGACGGCCGGCGCGCCCCGGGACGCCGCGTACTGAACGGCTCCCTCAAGCAGGTGGGCCGTGACTCCCTGCCTGCGGTGGCCGCTGCGCACCACCACGCAGATGATGCTCCACACCGGAACCTCATCCACGGGGCGGATGAGCTTGGAGGCAGCCAGCCGCGGGATCTCCGCGCGGGGACCGATGCTGCACCACCCGACGGGTACCCCGTCGCGGTAGGTGATGACCCCCGGCGGGTTCTCCCGCTCGCAGAGGCTGCGCATGGCGGCCTCGCGGCTGCCGCCACCGAGCCCCTCGATGTCCTTGGCACCCAGACGGTGCGACAGGCACCAGCAGTGGGTATCCCGCCGGGTCGGATTGATGACGTCGGCGAAATCCTCGAAGATCTCGGGAGTGACCGGATGGGTCCGCCACTGGGTGTTCGGTGCGCTCTCGGGCATGTGACCATTCTGCCGCCGCTCATCGGTTCGCGGCTACGGGTCGCTGACTTTGGGTGATGCTCTGTAAATCCCCCTAAATACCTTTGGGCCGGGGCACCCGGATGAGATGCGGGGGGGGCGCCCAGGGGGTTTGGGGGCCGGTGGGGGCCCCCGGCGGGCAAATGGACGCCGGGGG
>NZ_JBKKAP010000079.1:0-54317 GCF_046714615.1 Paeniglutamicibacter sp. | reverse complement strand
CCCGCCTCGGCGGCGGCGTGGAAGGATGAGGGAGAGTCCGCGACGAAGGCGGAAAGGTCGTTGATGTGCTCGATTGCTGCGCTGGACATGCGTGGGTTCCCTTGACTCGTGGACGTGCGGGGGTGCCGGCAGGACGGCGGTGGCGGCAGGGTGCGCGGGGGCTCCCGGGGGCGCCTAGGCGCGGGTGCGGACCAGGGCCACCACGAGGGCGCCGACCCCCAGGACGATGCTAGCCCACCCGGGGATGGGCAGGGCGAAGAGGGTCAGCAGGAAGGCGCCGAGGACTCCCAGCACCACGGCCAGCAGCAACCAGGGGCTGCGCAGGAATTCGGAGTTCATCGGCATCCGTCCCTAGTAATCCAGTCCCTGGCTGGGGATGACCAGCCCGGTTTCGTACGCGTAGACCACTGCCTGCACGCGGTCGCGCAAATGCAGCTTGGTCAGGATCCGGCGCACGTGGGTCTTCACCGTGGCCTCGGAGAGGAAGAAGCGGTGCGCGATCTCGGCGTTGGACAGCCCCTCGGCCATGGCCCCAAGCACCTCGAGCTCGCGCGGGGTCAAATCCCCCAGCAGCGGGTCGCGTTCCGGCGCCGGGGCGCTGGAACGGTTCGGGGCGCCGTCGCGCACATAGGTCTCCAGCAGCCGGGCCGTGACCCGGGGTGCCACCACCGCATCCCCGGAGGCCACCAGGCGCACCGCGTTCACCAGTTCCTCGGGCGCCACGTCCTTGAGCAGGAAGGCGCTGGCCCCTGCCTGCAGCCCGGCGAACGCATATTCATCGAGGTCGAAGGTGGTCAGGATGATGACCTTGGTGTCGGGTAGTTCCTTGACGATGCGGGCGGTGGCCTCGATGCCGTCCATGGTGGGCATGCGCACGTCCATGAGCACCACGTCGGGCCTCAGCTTGGTGGCTTGCCGCACGCCCTCGGCCCCGTCGGAGGCCTCGCCGAGGATTTCCAGGTCGTCCTCGCCCTCGAGGATGAGCCGGAATCCCATGCGCAGCAGCGGCTGGTCATCTACCAGCAGCACCCCGATGTGCGCGGCGTTCTTGTCGGTGGTTTCGGCCATGGGTGGTTCTCACGATCCTTGGTGTTGGGTCTTGGGTGCAGGGTGCCTGCCTTGCGGCGGCGCGGTGTCCGGCGGGCAGCGGGTCGGGTGCGGCAACTTGAGTTTAGCCACGACGGTCCACCCGCCACGGGAGGCGGGCCCGGCGCACAGCGTGCCGTCGAAGAGCGCAGCGCGCTCCTTCATGCCGCGGATGCCCTGGGCGGATCCGATGATCTCGCGGCGCGCTTCCTGGTGCGTGCCGTCGTCGTGGATGCGCACCGTGACATCGTCGCGAAGCCTGTGCACCGTCACCTCCACCGCGCCCACGTTGCGTCCGTAGCGCAGCACATTGGTCAGGGACTCCTGGATGATGCGGTGGACGGTGAGCTGGAAGGTGGCATCCTCCGGCAACGCGGGGCCCGACTGGGTGTAGCGCAGCGGCAGGCCCGCAACCGTGAAGCCGGCCAGCATCTGTTCAAGGGATCCGCCGGCGGGCTGCGGTTCCAGCGATGCCCCGTCCCCGGTGCGCAGTACCCCGATGACCCGCCGCATGTCAGCCAGGGCCCGGCGCCCGGTGGTGGACAGTTCGCCGAGCACCTCCCCGGCCCGCACCGGGTCGCGCTTGAGCACCACCGCGGCACCGTCGGACAGGGCGATCATGACCGAGAGCGAGTGCGCGACCACGTCGTGCATCTCGCGGGCAATGCGGTTGCGTTCGCGCACCTGGGCCAGGGTCTGGACGCGTGTGGCCCAGTTGTCCAGCTCGGCCTCGTGCAGCCGGTGGTTGCGCACCGCCGCGCCGATGGCCACGGCCGCGGCGTTGGTGCCCAGCAGGAAGGCCAGGGACAGCGTGATCGTGAGGGGCAGGCCGCCGATTTCCGCCAGCGCCGCCTGGTCCTCGGGTGAATCGGTGAACATGGACGGCAGCCCCAGCGTGACGAAGACCAGCCCCTGAAGGG
This sequence comes from Paeniglutamicibacter sp., assembly GCF_046714615.1. NCBI lineage: Bacteria > Bacillati > Actinomycetota > Actinomycetes > Micrococcales > Micrococcaceae > Paeniglutamicibacter > Paeniglutamicibacter sp. The sequence continues at coordinate 52,311 of NZ_JBKKAP010000079.1, read as the reverse complement.
CGGTGATCAGTGCGGTGAGCGCGAACATGCGCCGGGCGGCATACTTGGTTGACGCCGTATACAGCGCGATCCACAGCCCGACGCTGCCGCCGAAATACGAGGAGTCCAGCATGATCGCGGCGGAGTCGAAGAGCACCACCACGATGAGCACGAGCATGGGCCGGCGACGGCGGAAGAACAGTGAGGCCCCTGTCAGCGTCAGCAACCCGAGGGTGGGCCAATGCGCCGAAAGCGCCGCCTCGACAATGCTCGGGGCGGTCATCAGGAAGTACAGCAGCACCACGGCGGTATCGACCAGCACCGGGCGGCGGCGCATGAAGCCGCGCAGCGGGCCGATGCGTTGCGCCGAGATCTCGGCAAGGCCCGCCTCCGGGTCCCCGGAGGCGAGCGGTGCCATGTTTTCGCTCATGTCCCTGAGCCTATCGAGCAATGGCCTGTTTTAGATATCGCGGCGCTGCAGCAACAGGGCGGCGGCGGCCAACGGGATGACTATCCAGGCGCAGACCACGAGCCCGGAGGCCCAGGTTTCCAGGGCGCCCTCGGCGCCGGGCATCTGCATCAGTGCGCTTCCGGCATGGTCCGGCAGGAAGCGTGCGGCGTCGGCCAGCCAGGACACAATGCCCGACAGCCCGTCCACGGCGATGGGAATCACGAAGAACAGGGCGGCGAGCACGACGATGCCGCCGGCCGAGTTCTTCAGCAGCGTCCCCAGGGCCAGGCCGATCAGCGACACCATCACCACGTAGAGCACCCCGAACCAAAGGTTGCGCTGATACACCTCGGAGGCGAAGTCCAGCGGCAGGTCGTAGTTGTCGGCGATCGGCTTGGCCACCAGGAATGCGGCCAAGATGGAGGCGAGGGCAACAAGGGCCGAAACGACGGTGACCATCAGGGTCTTGGCCCAGAACACCGGTTGCCGGGTGGGAGTTGCCACGAAGGTGGAGCGGGCCGATCCCGTCGCGAATTCGGAGCTCATCACCATCACGGCGAGGGCGCCGATGATCAGTTGGGCAAAGATCAGCCCGCTGGCCGGAAGCGAGGCGGAGAGCTCATTGATGTCCCCCATTTGGGCCGCCATCTCCGGATCGGCCGCCATGGTTTCCAGGGATGCGCCGACGCCCCAGACGCTGAGTGCTGCGATCCCCACCATGACCACGAAGGTAGACAGGATCAGGATGAGCGTGGAGGGCAGCGAGAAGAACTTGATGAACTCGCTGCGCAGCACGCCGGCAAAGCTGAGCTCTCCGCTTCCCGCGGCACCGGGAGCGGCGGAACGTGGTCGTTTCATGGTTGTGGTGCTCATGGCTGGTCCTGCTTTCCGGTGGTCGTGGCGGCAAGCTCGTTGCCAAGGTGCGAGTGGTATTCGACCTCGTCCTGGGTCAGTTCCATGTAGGCCTCTTCGAGGGATTGCGTCACCGGCGTCAGCTCGTAAACCAGGATCTGCGTTTCCAGCGCGCGGGCAGCAATTGCCCGGCCGTCGAGGCCGGCGACCTGGATGGTTTGGGCGTCCAACCGGGTCAGGTGCACGTCCTGCGCGGCCAGCGCGTTCATCAGCTCCTCAACCGAATCGGTCTTGACCTTGACGGTGGGCACATTGCGCCCGCCGATGATCTGCTCGATCGGCGCATCGGCAATGATGCGGCCGCGGCCGATGACGATGAGGTGGTCGGCTGTCAACGCCATCTCGCTCATCAGGTGCGAGGAGATGAACACCGTCTTGCCTTGCGCCGCCTGGTGGCGGGCAAGGTTGCGGACCCACAGCACGCCCTCGGGGTCCAGTCCGTTCACCGGCTCGTCAAGGATCAGCGTCTGCGGGTCGCCCAGCAGTGCCACGGCGATGCCCAGGCGCTGGCCCATGCCCAGGGAGAAGCCGCCAACCTTCTTGGACGCGACGGCGCCGAGCCCGGTGAGTTCGATGACCTCGTCGACCCGGGTGTTGGGGATCGAGTGGGTTGCCGCAAGGGCCCGCAGGTGGGTGCGGGCACTGCGGGACCTGTGGACGGACTTGGCTTCGAGCAGGGCGCCGACCTCGCGCAGCGGCGCGGAGTGTTCGGCGTACCTGCGGCCGTTAACAGTCACGCTGCCGAAGGTCGGCCGGTCCAGGCCGACGATCATGCGCATGGTGGTGGATTTCCCTGCGCCGTTGGGGCCGAGGAATCCAGTGACTTTCCCCGGCTGGACGGTGAAGGAAACCCCGTCCACCGCACGCTTGGTGCCATAGTTCTTGGTCAGTGCCTCTGCTGTGATCATGTCTTCAACGTTACGGAGGATCGCTCCCGCAGTCGCCGCCCAAGCGGATGATCTTCACCGAATAAACCCTCACTCTTTCGGCGTACGGGCGATCCACTAGGGGGCTCCCCCTGCCCTCCGGGCTCCCGTTCGGGGCCAGACCTGCGCAAGAATGCATATGGGCATGCCAGGTCCGGATTGTCACGCCCTGCGAAGTCACCGCGCGCTAGCCTGCCTCTGATTCAAAGACGCATAGCGCAACCTGGACGCGGTTGTCCGCGTCCAGCTTTTCCAGCACTCGGCCGATGTGGGTTTTCACCGTTGCCAGCGGGATGAACAGCCGGTCGGCGATTTCCTGGTTGGAGCAACCTCGCGCCATTGCCGCGGCGACCTCGCGTTCGCGCTCGGTGAGCACGGCAAGCCGTTCAAGTGCCTCGTTGCGCCGTGAGGATTCGGGCCGGGAGCCCGCGACGGCAATGAGCTGCTTGGTCACCGATTCCGAGAGCATGGTCCGCCCGGCGGCCACCTGGTTGATGGCAGCCATGAGCTCGGCCGGCGGGGTGTCCTTGAGGAGGAAGCCGCTGGCTCCCATCCTGAGCGCCGAAAGCACCATGTCGTCGGTGTTGAATGTCGTCAGGATCAAGATCTTCTGGTCCGGGCGGGCCTGCAGGATCGCCTCGCTGGCCGCCAGCCCGTCCATCAGAGGCATGCGGATGTCCATGAGCACCAAATCCGGCGCCAGCGTCTCGACCATGGAAACCGCCGAACGGCCGTCGGCGCATTCGCCGACCACGTCGATGCGCGGGTCGGATTCGAGGATCATGCGCAGTCCGGCGCGCACCAGGTTCTCGTCATCGACCAGCACCATGCGAATCGACTCGCTTACGCTCCCCATGGCAGCCACACTTTCAGCACGAATTCTCCCTTGGTATTCGGGTCGAGATGCAGTTCCCCTCCGGCCAGCCGGACCCTTTCGGCCAGACCCGTCAAGCCCAGGCCCGAGCTGGGCATGGCCCGTGCACCGCAGTCCTGGTGCGGCACCTCGGCCAACCGGTTGGAAGCGCGCAGGAACAACCGCTCCTCCGCGTGGCCGCCGATCTCCAGCGTGACGTCCTGCCCGGGCGCGTGGCGGCGGGCATTGGTCAGCACCTCCTGGACGATCCGGTACAGGTGGCGGCCGGTGGCCTCGGGCAGGGATTCCAGGCGATCCCTGGTTGCCGGTTCCAGGTGAAGGTCCACCGCGGTGCCGACGGTTCGACTTTCTTCCAGGATTTCCTGCAGTTGTCCCAGGTTCGGTTGCGGTCTGGCCAGCTCGTCGTCAAACAGCGTGTTGGGGTCGCGCAGCATGCCCAGCACCTCGCGCAGTTCGCCCAGGGCCAGATGTGAATTCTCCCGGACGACGCCTGCCGTCAGCTTCGTTTCCTCCGGCGTCAGGTCGCTGCGGTATTCCAGCGCGCCGGAGTGCAGGGCGACCAGCGAGAGCCGGTGCGCCAGGACATCGTGCATCTCGCGGGCAATGCGGGTGCGTTCGTCGGCCTTGGCCGCGTGGATCTGCGCCTGCCTTTCGCGCTCGGCGCTGTGTACCTGTTGGCGCAGGGATTCCGCCAGTTGCCGCCGTCCCCCGATGTACATGCCCAAAAGCACCATCAGGCCAACCATCACCACGAAAACGATGCCCAGCTGCCACCAGGTGGTTCCATCGTCCTCACGCGGCAGTACGGTGCCCACAAAATGTTCCCCCGCAAAGGCGGCGGCAAGGAACAGCGCGGAAACGCCAAGAATCTCGAGCGGCCTGCGCCGGGTGGCCAGGGAGACGACGCCAAGGATGGCGAAGCCGGCGGCGGACGTGGAGGGGCCCGCGAGCAGCACCAGTACCGCCACGACGGGCACCGGGAAGCGATCCCGCAGGGGGTAGAGGACCAGCACCGCCAGCCCACAGAGCATGTCGAGAGCGATCACCGCCCCCAGCGCATCCACGTCGGGTGCCGTGTCCGGCGAGTACTCCCCATAGGTCAGGGCGAGAAGGATCAGGCCCAGCACCAGGCCCAGCCCGATTCGCCATGACTGCGACAAAACCCGACGCACTCTCGAGCGCGGTGCGGCCGGTTCGTAAACGGTGGTCATTGGCTTAACGTTACCGGCGGGGCCCACGGGCGGGCATCGACCGAAAGGACCACAACGGTCCGCCCCGCCGGAGGCGAAAAGATCGTCCCAAATGTCGAGGCGATTAGGCCACTTGTTGATACAGAATGGTGGCATGAACACGATCCCGCCGCCGTACCAGCCACCGGCACAGAATCCGCAGCCCGGCCAGTATCCAGCCCGATGGGTTCCGGTGCCCCCGACCCCGACGGCCCCGGCCGAACCGTTGCCGTTTCACCGGCTGGCCCGCACCTACGCCGCCTACCGCTGGTGGAAGCCCTTGATGGTGGGACTCATTGCCCTGGGCCTGTATCTGGGCCTGATCTTCCTGTCCGCGATCGTTTTCCTCTTCGTTGCCATGGGCAACCCTGAGCTGGAGAGCACCGCTGACGAAGCCCTGATCTCCCTCGAGTCCGTCGACATGTCCGACCCGTTCATTTTTGTCATCTCCATGGTCTCCCTGGTTCTGATGCTTCCGGTGATCCTGCTGGCCACCCGGATGATGAATGTCCAGAAGGTCGGGTCCCTGACCTCGGTTGCCGGACGCATGCGTTGGGGCTGGCTGGGGCGGTGCATGGTGGTGGCCCTCGGGGTCCTGGCGCTCAGCTTCGGGATCACCTTTGCCATCGACGCCTTGGCCGGGCATGCCTTCGAGCCGGATTTCGGCGCCCCGGACATGTGGCTCCTGCTCGGGCTGACCATCCTGCTCGTCCCGTTCCAGGCCACGGCCGAGGAATACGTTTTTCGCGGGTACCTGATGCAGCTGGTTGGCGGCTGGCTGCGCCACCCCGCCTTCGCGATCCTGTTGCCCATCCCGATCTTCGTGCTGGGACACGCCTACGACATCTACGGGCAGCTGGATGTGGGCTTCTTTGCCCTCGCTGCCGGTTGGCTCACCTGGCGCACCGGCGGACTGGAAGCGGCCATCGCCCTGCACGTGGTCAACAACTCCGTCATCTTCGCACTCGGCGCCATCGGCCTGGTCGATGTCAGCGTCACCGAAAGCGATCTGCCCAGCCTCCTCGCCTCGATGGCCACCACCACCGTGTTCGTCCTGGTCATCGTCCGGCTTGCGAGCAAGCGCAAGATCCAGCGGCTCAGCGTCCCGCCCGTGCCGGCACCGGCGATCGCCGCACCCGGCTATTGGGTCCAGCCCGGGGACGCACCGCGCCAGCCCTGAGCCGGGGCGCCCCCCGGCAAACCCCTGGCTGGCTGGGGTCGTGCACGGAGAACCATGGCGGCCCCACGACGCTGCGCTTACGCTGGGATATCGACGGGCGAACCAGACGGCGCCACAAGGATGGACGCGCCCTTCGCCCGAAGAAGGGACCACACATGGAGCACTCCCCACGGCGTTGGAGACAATCAGTTGCTCCCCTTCTGCTGTCGCTGTCGGCGGCACTGGTCCTGACCGGTTGCCAAGGCGCCGGATCCACAACAAACGCCCCGGCGTCTTCGTCCGCATCGTCGGGAACCGCGCGCAACGTGGTGGTCATCGGTGATTCGATGAGCACCGGTTTTGGCACCAGCGCCGGGATCGCATGGCCGAACCTCATCGCCGCGGCACCCCGGGATGACTCGATGCCGCTTAAGATCCTCAACACCGCACAAAATGGCAGCGGCTACCTCAACGTCGGCATCACCGGCTCCACCTTCGCATGGCAAGTGGAGCAGGCGGTGTCGCCGGACGCCGACCTGGTGGTGTTCTTCGGCTCGGTCAACGACCTGCACCACGACCCCACGGAGCTGGCGGCCGCCATCGCCGGGATCTACGCATCGGCCAAGGAAAGGGCACCGAGTGCCACCCTCCTGGTGATTGGACCGCCTGCATACAGCACCCTGCCGGAGGCCCACTACCTGGCGGTCCGGGACGCGGTCAAGCAGGCGGCGCAGGCCGCGGGCGCCATCCACGTCGACCCCATCGCGCAGGGCTGGTTCGTCGAAGATGTCGACCGTCTCGTGGGGCCCGACGGCCTGCATCCCTCGGTGGCGGGTCAGCATTATCTGCGGGAAAAGATCGAGCCCCTCATTCTCGAGACGCTCAGGCAACACTCCGACGTCGCCGGCCGGTAGCCAACCAAGGGCTCAGCGGATCAGCCTGATGCCCCGGGCCCTGTCGATGGCGGCAGTGCGGTTGTCCACCCCGAGCTTGTCGTAGATGTGGATCAGATGCGTCTTGACCGTGGACTGGGAGATGAAGAGTTCCGCGGCGATCTCCTTGTTGCTCTGCCCGCGGGCCAGCAGCTGCAGCAGCTCGAGCTCGCGCGGACTCAAATCAGTGGAGTTGGCACGCGCCTCGGGGGTGATGCGCGCGGCGATGTCTGCCGAGAGCACCTGCTCCCCCTTTGCGGCGGCCTCGACCGCTGCCAGCACGTCGGGCAGCGGGGCGTCCTTGAGCAGGTAGCCTGCAGCCCCGGCAGCCAGCGCCGCCCGGATGTCGGCATCGGAGTCGTAGGTGGTCAGGATCAGCACCGGCGGTCCGTCCGCCGCGCGGATGCGTGCGGTCGCGGTGACCCCGTCCATGCCGTCCATCTGCAGGTCCATGAGCACCACGTCCACGCGCTGGCCCAGGGTCTTCAGCCGCTCCAGCTGCGCCAGGGCCGCGGCCCCGTCGGAGGCCTCGGCCAGCACTTCCAGCCCGCCCTGTTCGGTGAGCACCGCGCGCAGGCCCGCGCGCACCACGGGATGGTCATCGACCAGCATGATCTTCAGGTTGGGCATCAAGAGTCGCTTTCTGCCGTGGCGAGCGGGATGCGAACGGCCAATACCGTGCCCTCCCCGGGGGTGGATTCGATCTCCAGGCTTCCTCCCAGCAGTCCCAGGCGCTCGCGCAGCCCGGCCAGCCCATATCCGGTTCCGTCGGCGCGCGGCTTGGCGGGCAGGTCCCCGGGACGCATGCCGGTTCCGTCGTCAAAGACATCCAGGGTCACGGCATCGGGCAGGTACCCCAGGCTGAGGACCGCGCGTTTGGCGTGCGCGTGGGCGGCGACGTTGGCCAGCCCCGACTGGGCGGCTCGAAGGAGCGCGGCGGAAATCTCCGCCGGAAGCGGGGTGGCGGTGCCGTCCTGCCGGAAGGCGACGTCGAATCCGTGACCCGCTGCGGCAGCGCTGCGCTCGGTGCCTGCGCAGAGCCGGCGCAGCTTCCCGGCCAGGGAATGGGCTCCGTCGCCGGCGGAGGACAAATCGGCGACGAAATCGCGGGCCTCGGCGAGGTTCTCGGCGGCGGTGGCGCCGATGGTTTCGAGCCGTTCGGCCGCGGCATTGGTGTCCCCCGCCGCCAGGGCAGCCGATGCGGAGCGGGAGACGAGCACGATGCTGGAGAGCCCCTGGGCCAGGGTGTCGTGGATTTCGCGGGCCAGCCGGGTGCGTTCGGCCAGGGTCCCGGCGCGGTGCTGCTCCTCGGCGAGCGCCGCACGGGTGGCGCGCAGTTCGTCCAGGGCCAGCCGCTGGTTCACGCCCTCGGTGTACAGGGCCTGGTACGCCATGCCCATGATGACAGCGAAGATCGCTCCGACCACCGGACCCAGGATCTGGGGAAGCGCGAGGGACCCGGAGTGGTACCGGCCGGCGGCAACGACGGCGGCGGTCAGCAGCGCGACGGCAACCAGGGAATGGCGCTGGCCCAGGATGTGCAGGTGCAGGAAGAAGAGGGGGAATGCCAGCCAGGAGTAGTCGGCGTGCAGGTAGAGCAGCACGAGCCACAACAGCACGACCCCCGCAAGCCACCATGGGGCCCAGCGCACCGTGCTGGGTGCCCGACCGGCGGCATGCCGCTTTTCCGCGACGGTCCCGGCCAGGTAGAGCGCGGCCAGCAGGCCGGTGAGCGCAATGGCGGTGATCCGCCGGGGCATCGTCGTTTCGGAAAGCAGCACGCGCACGAGTCCGACGCCCAGCAGGGCGGCGAAGCCGACGTGCAAAGCCACGCGCAAGACGCGCAGCACCATCTCACCGGCCGAGGCCCCAGGGGCATCTGCGAGGCTCGGCGTGGCACCGGGGCTTGGATGCTGGGCAGGAACGGTCACATCACCCAGCGTAGCGCCGCGGGCGCGCGGGCCGGCTCCACCAAATGGTTGAGTCCATGCTTCGTCTCCCTCAGGAAATGGCCGGAGCTACGGAAGTATGTGGATGTGTACGTCCGTATAGGAAATTTTCTATACTTTCGCTCCGCGGAACACCTGGCGCCTACTGATGAATCCCGAACTCGTGGCGCAGGGCGCTTTGTGCGGCCAGGTGGCCACTCATTCCATGCACGGAGGGACCTGGCGGGGTTGAGCTGGAGGCCAGGTAGATTCCCTTCGTCGGGGTCCGCCACGGATCGGTGGACAGCGTGGGGCGGACAAGCATGCCGCGCATGTCGGTCACCCCGCCCGAGAGGTCCCCTCCGACCAGGTTGGGGTTCTGGGCGGCCAATCCCGGCGCGGTGACGGCCTGGCTGTATTCGATGGTGTCGGTGAAGCCCGGGGCCACTGCCTCCAGCTGGCGGCTCATGACGGCCGTCAAGTCGGCGGGGTTTCCGTTGGGCACGTGGCAATAGGCCCAGAGCACGTGCTTGCCCTCGGGCGCCCGGCTGGGATCGAAGCGGCTGGGCTGGGAAACGATCGCGTAGGGCGCATTCGAGACATCGGTGCGCACCCGGCGTTCCTCCCGCCCGATCTGCGCGGCGGTGCCGCCCAGGTGGATGGTGCCGGCGTCGGCAAGCTGCCGGTTGCGCCACGGCACCGGCGCACCCAGCACATAGTGGATGAGGCAGGAACCGGGGGCCCGGCGCGTGCCGGTGAGGATGCCCTTGTACTTTTGCGGCAAGGCCCGGTCCGCAATGGCGGCCAGGGCCTCCGGCGAGGTGTCGAAGAGGACTGTCTTTTCCGGGATCTGGGCCAGGTCGGTGACCTCGGCACCCAGCTCGATGTTGCCGCCGGCCTCGGTGAAGAGGTCGGCCAGCGCGTCGGAAATGGCCTGGGAGCCGCCGACGGGAATCGGCCAGCCGCCGGAGTGGGCGGCTGCACCAAGGAAGAGTCCGGCCCCCGTTGCGGCGGGTCCCCGTCCACCTCCCGCGGCGTGTGCGGCGCACCCGGCAATCATCGCCGCCGCGAGCTCCCCGGTGCCCAGGCCCGGCACCATGAGTTGGGCCGCGCGCAGCCCGAAGACCGTGAGTGCACCGAGTTGCCGCGGGAAGCGCAGCAGCGGATGCAGCAGCAGATCCGAAGTCGCTGCCATTCGCTCGACGACGGGTCCAAGGATCCTGCGGTAGCCGGGGCCGTCGGCGCCCAGCGCCTGGACGGTCCGTTCCAGGTCCCGCCAGGCGATGCCGGCCCGCCCGTCGGCCAAGGGGTGGGCGAAGGAGATCTCCGGAACCACGAAGTCAACGCGGTCCCGCAGGCCGATCTCCTGGAAGAACGGGGAGAGCAATGCCATCGGGTGCACCGCCGAGCCCAGGTCGTGGATGGCGCCGGCGTACCCAAGCTCCTTGGTCCGCGCTGCACCGCCCACGGTGTCGTTGCGCTCGATGAGCCGCACCGACAGCCCCGCCCGGGCCATCGTGAGGGCGGCTGCCAATCCGTTGGGACCTGCACCGATCACCGCGACGTCATGCGCCATGCCTTGCCCCCAAAACGAACTTGTCTTTCGCCCCGGCAAACGCGCCGGCCTGCGGATCGGACTGGCCCACCCGGCGCACCGGGTCCAGCTCGGGGTCGTACATCGACTGGACCACCCGGAACATCAGGTACCCGGTGGCGACCATGTGCCCCAGCACGGCGAACACATAGAAGGAGGTGGGGAACGTGTTGGAGGGCTGGATGTCGGCGGTCGTGGCGTAGAGGTACATCCAGATCGCCCAGAAGTGCAGCACCTCGAAGAGCTGCCAGAGCAGGAAGTCCTTCCACTTCGGCCAGGCCAGCGCCGCGAGCGGGATCAGCCACACCACGAATTGCGGGGAGTAGACCTTGTTGAACATGATGAAGGAGGCGACGATGAGGAACACCAGCTGGCTCAGCCGCGGGGCCACCGGCGCGCGCAGGCCCCAGTAGGCGATGGCAGCGCAGCTGGCCACGAAGAGCCCCAGGGCCAGGGCGTTGATGGTGGCGGCATCCAGCGCCTCCATCTTCGGCACGACCGCGGCGGTGACGTTGAAGATGTGCCAGAAGGAGGACAGCCCCGCCCCGCGGTCCTCCGTGAAGGTGAAGAAGTGCTTCCATGCGTCGAAATTCGTCATCGCCAGCGGCAGATTCACCGTTAGCCAGGACAGTGCCGCCCCGGCCAGGGAGACGATGAGCGGCTTGTATCGGCCGCTGCGGATGGCCAGCACGATCACGGCGCCGAAGAAGAGCAACGGGAAGACCTTCATCGCGGTGCCCAGGCCGATGAGCACTCCGGCCAGGAAGATGCTCTGCCGCGACCAGGCGAGCATGGCCAGGGCCAGGAACGCCACGGCCCACATGTCCCAGTTGATCGAGGAGGCCAGGATCATCCCCGGGGCCAGCGCCACCATGGCCGCGTCCCAGGGCCGGCGCCCGGCGGTCCGCGCGGTGGCCACAACCACCACCAGCCACAGGACAGCCACCAGGAAGAAGTTCAGGTCGAAGAATGCAAGTGCCCGGTCGAATTCACCTTTCGGGATCAGCGCCGCGGTCAGCGAGGCAACCACCGACATCAGCACCGGGTACTCGAATTCTGCACCGGAGGCGAAGGGCGCGAACGCGTTCTCGGCGAAGCCGCGGGCATGGAAAAGCGCTGTCCAGTCCGAATAACAGGCCCACGCGTAGGGGTTGGTCCCGCCCCAGCCGTTGAGTCGGCAGGCATTCTTCGCAAGAACCGCCAGCAACGCCCCGATCACCGTGAAGACGACCAGTACGCGCTCGATGGTGAAGAAGCCGGGGGTTATCCGCCCGGGGCTGGTGTGCCTGCCCAGCGGCCCGCCAATGACCTCGGTGAACTTGCGCAAGAAGGCGTCGCTGCGGCTCGGCACGGTGATGCGCATCGGGGCGAGCCGCGGTTTCGACGGGCCCGGGACGGGTGGTTGGCTCATGGCTTTCAGCCTAGTGCCCCACGCCCGGCGGTGCGTGATGCACGCTGCCGCACGGTGTTTTGCCCTCCGTAGGGTCTACTCTGCGCGGTCGGGGAATTGCGCGGCGAGCCGCTCGAGGGTCCGTTCCATGTTCGGCCCGGTGGTCCGGGTGAAGCCCAGGAGCCGAAGCATCCATTTGTGCCGCAACCGGCTGGCATCCCAGGTTTCGCTGACCATTGTCCCGGACCCCTCGGGTTCAAGTTCGTAGCGCCAGCGGTGTCCGCTGAAATGCCTCCACGCAATCGACCGGTCCTGCTCGAATTCGACCACGGTGTTGCTGATGCGGTAGGGCACGCCCAGGCGCATCTGCATGCCAAATTCGCTGCCCAAGGTGAGCCTCTGTGCCTGGCTGCTTGAGGCCCGCACCGTTCCGGAGCCGTCGATGACCGGGTGCATCGCAGGATTCGTCAGCAGCTCGAAGACGTCATGTGGAGCGGCGGCGATGAACCGTCGGCGGGTCTGCAGGTATGCGGAGAGGCTCATCAGCCCATACTATGCATTGCCCGGGCCGCGGCGAAGCGCATCGGTGTCCGGGACAAGGTGCCGGCCAGTCGCACCTTGCGACGTTTGCGGCGCAGCCTGCCGCCCGGAACCCTCACATGCAAGGATCCCCAACCGGTGGTCCGCACGGCAATCCGCAAGCAGGACGCACCCCAACGGCTCAGGGAACCCAAATCCGGGCAGGCGGCCTGTTAGTGAAGGGACTTGAGCCCCACGACGCCGCCGACAATCATGATGAGGAAGAGAACTTTCAGCAGCGAAACGGATTCGCTACCCGTGGCCATCGCATAGATGACAGTTAGGGTCGCACCGATTCCGACCCACACGGCATATGCGGTACCAAGCGGAAGTTCCTTCATCGCGTATGCCAGACCAAGCATGCTGGCAATAAGGCCCACAACAAAAACGATGGACGGCGCCAGACGGCTAAAGCCTTCGGACTTTCCCAGGGCCGTGGCCCAAACGGCCTCGAGAACACCGGAAACAATAAGAACGAGCCAGGACATGGCAGTCTCCTCAAGGGCCGTCTTGTCGCACACCGGGTACGGCACCCATCGTCCGGATCCCCTGTATAGGGTCTTCTCCAAGATCGCACACCCCCTGCCCGATGGCAACTTCACCGATCAGGCCTTTGATGCCCCGGCAGCGCACTCGAATCGGGCGTTTTGACCGCACTTCGGAACTGAGGCAGTACCCCAGTCGATCGAGTGCCGGAAAACGGGCCGGATCCGACTTCCACCGGAAACCGGTCTATGCCGAAAGATTCCGGTGTGCCATTCTTGATTGATCGGCACCACCAGGGGAGATCCGATGAGCACTGGAACCACACCCGCCGGCTCCGGTCCGGAAACCGCCCAGGGCCTGCTGCTCGGGCCGATGCTCCGCCATGTGGACGACACCTCCGCCAGCATCTGGGTCGAAACGGCAACGGCCTGCACCGTCGAGGTCCGTTCCGGCCCGGACGCCTGGCGGGCCGCGACATTTGCCGCCCACGGCCACCACTACGCCCTGGTCGAGGTGTCGGGATTGACGGCCGGAAGCGTTCGTCCCTACGCCGTGTACCTGGACGGGGTTCCCGCCTGGCCGCTCGAGGACGGCTTCCCTGACTCGATGATCGCCACCCTCGACCCCTCCAGGAAACCACGGTTGGCCTTCGGGTCCTGCCGCACGAGTGTTCCGCACGACGAATCCGGCAACCGCACGCACGGGGTCGACGCGATGCGCGCCTATGCCCTGTCCATGGCCGCCCCCGGGCACGGTTCCTGGCCCGATTTGGTGCTTTTCCTCGGCGACCAGGTTTACGCCGACTCCACCAGCTCGGAAATGCAGGCGTTCATCCGCAAGCGCCGTAACATCAAGGAAGAACCCGGGGCCGAGCTGAAGGACTACGAGGAATACGCCCACCTGTATCGGTTGGCCTGGTCGGACCCTGCCAACCGCTGGCTTCTCTCAACCCTGTCCAGCGCCATGATCTTCGACGACCACGACATCCGTGACGACTGGAACTCCTCCATAAGCTGGAAACGTGACATGCAGAAGACCAACTGGTGGCACGAACGCATTGTTTCCGGTCTCGGTTCCTACTGGATCTATCAGCATCTTGGCAACCTCGCGCCCAAGGAACGGGCGGCGGATCCGTTGTGGCGGCGCATCCTGGCCCACGAAGGTCCCGGCGAGCTGGATCTGACCGCGGACCTGGACGAGTTCGCCGGGCGCGTCGATGCCGCACCGGAAAGCTACAGGTGGAGCTACTGCCGCGACTGGGATGCGGTGCGCCTGATCGTGGTGGACTCCCGGGCCGCCCGCAAGCTCGAACCCGGGCAGCGAGCCCTGCTCGACCCGGCGGAACTCGCGTGGCTCGACGAGCGGATGCGCGGCGGCTTCCGCCACTTGCTGATCGGCACGTCCCTGCCGTTCCTGCTGCCCATGGGCCTGCACCACGTGGAATCCTGGGATGAAGTCCTCTCCTCCGGGAAACGCGGACGACCCCGGGCGTGGCTCGGCGAACGATTGCGCAGGGCAGTGGACCTTGAACATTGGGCGGCGTTCCAGCGCAGCTTCCAGGATGTGGCCCGTTTGGCCACCGAGGTCGCCGACGGCAAGCGCGGACCCGCCCCGCAGACCGTCACGTTTCTCTCCGGCGACGTGCACTTCTCCTACGTCTCCGAAGTCGCGCGCAAGAACGGGAGCAGGATCCTGCAGGCGGTCTGTTCGCCAATCCGCAACCCGCTACCCCGGTTCCTGCGCTACTTTGCCGCAGCCTTGGCCTTTGGGCCCGCGGTCCCGTTCGGTGCCTGGATGGCGCGGACTGCGCACGTGCCAAACCCGCCGTTTCGCTGGAACGGCATCAAGGGCCCTTGGTTCGACAACAACCTGGCCATCCTCGAGGACACCGGCGAGGGCCTGGAGTTCAGCTGGCTCACCGGGGTCGTTCGGGACGGGGACCACCTGCACCCGAGGCTGGACACCGTGGAAGTCGCCACGCTTCAGTCGCGCAGGGAATGAAATCCCTCAACGGGGGGGTGCTGCAACCTGCCGCGTATTGCCTTGCGGCTGCCTCAGTACACCCGGGCCTCGGCGAAACGCAGTGGGGCCAGCGCCGCCCGCCGGCGCACCAGGTCAAGGGCGTGCGCGTCCAGCCGTCGGTCTTCCTCGCTGGCGAGCACCAGCTGCCGCACCTCGGAGGCGTGACCGGAATCGTCGCGGGTGACGAAGATGGTCATGCACTGGGTCGTGCCGCGCCACTGGGTTTCGCGCGGGTCCCGCGCCCGCACATGCACCGCAATGTGCATGGAGTGCGGGCCGGTGTGGATCAACCGGGCCTCGAGTTCCACGATGTCGCCGATGTGGATCGGGTTCATGAAGTGGATGCCGCCGGAGTAAACGGCCACCGCATCCTTGCCGCACCAGCCCATGGCGCAGGCGCGTGCGACCTCGTCGATCCAGCGCATGACGATCCCGCCGTGCGCATTCCCGCCCCAGTTCACGTCGCCGGGCGAGGCCAGGAACCGGAATCGCTCCCGCGGCGCGGTGCCCGCATCCGTGTATTCCTGGGCCCGCATGGCGTCGCGGATCTCGGCACGCGCGGCAACGCGGTCGGCGGCCCCCTGGGCCAGCTGGGCCGCCGCGGCATCGGCCGGCTCCCAAGGCGGGACTGCCTTGGCGCGGCGGTCCTCGTCCATCGCCACGAAGACCAGGATGCAGTCCATGGCGGGCCTGAAGATACGTTCGCGCACGTCGGCTGCGTCAACAGTGACCACCACCTGCATGCTGCTGCGCCCGGTGTGCACGATCCGGGCGGTGACCTCGATCAGGTCGCCGTTTTCGATGGGACGGGTGAAGTGGACGTTCCCGACGTAGGCGGTGACGCAATACCCTCCGGAATAGCCGACGGCGCAGGCGTACCCGGCCTTGTCGATCCATTCGAGCACCCGTCCGGCCTGGACCGTGACCCCGTCTTCGGAAACATCGGTCGGTGCCGCAAGGAAGCGCAGCGTCATCACGTCGTTCATGTGCCAATACTAGCCAGGCACGCGTTCCCGCAACGATCCATTACGGGCACGGAAAACCAACCCCGGTACCCGGCCCCGGGCGCCGGGCGCCGGGCATACGCTTCATCAGCGCACCGCCGCCACAGACACCTGTGGCCGGCACCTAGGGAAAGGCGCCGGCCACGGGTGTGTTCATCGACCCGGACGGGTCAGCGGGATTTCGGGACTAGTTGCTCTCGGCGGCGGCGCGGATGCCTTCGAGCACGGCTGCGACCTGGCCGACAACCTCTGCGTCGTCCTTCGGGTGGGTCTCGGCGAAGCGGACCAGCGAACCCGGGATGGAGAGCTTGACGTCTTCCAGCACGGTGGCGCCGGCGATGCCAACTGCCTTGCGGGCCTCGTCTTGGGCCCACACGCCGCCGAACTGGCCGTAGGCAGTGCCGATGACGGCGGCCGGCTTGCCGGTGAGCGCGCCCTCGCCGAACGGGCGGGAAAGCCAGTCGATGGCGTTCTTCAGTACGGCCGGCATGGTGCCGTTGTATTCCGGGGAGACCAGCAGCAGGGCGTCGGCCTGGCCGGCTGCCTCACGCAGGGCGGCGGCGGCGGCCGGAACCTGGCCCACGACGTCGATGTCTTCGTTGTAGAACGGGATGTCCTCGATGCCGGAGTAGAGGTTCACCTCGACGCCCTCGGGGGCATTCGCGACAGTGGCCTCGGCCAGCTGCTGGTTGGTGGAACCGTTGCGCAGGGAACCGACGAGGGTAAGAACTGTGGTTGCCATAAGAGGGAGTCTCCTGTGTGTTTTTGGGGGGTGTGCTTGATGCGTCAATCAAAGATAACCGCGCAGCGGAGCTCGCGATTCCCGGCATGGATGTGAGTAGAAACACACTTGATCATTCAAATGCTTCACCATGAGGTCTTGAGTTGTCCGCGACTTATCCACCGTTCCCCAACGCGCTTCCCCGCGGCAATTCCGCTCAACAAGGTCGGGCTCTTCCACAGAGTGGCCACCGGAGGCACCGACGCGGTGAAAGCGAACGCGTCAGGCTTGCGGTTTTCCGCACGCCGGGAAGCGACGCTCGCGACATGGGAACCATCAAGTCGGGAACGGGAAGAAGCTTCCGGCCCCAAATTGCCGCGCCTTCGGCCTATGCTGGGTTGTGGGGGGCTGGGGAGCCCCGCACAGGCACAAACCTTGGGGGGAAAATGCCGCACGAGAACCAGTGGAACCAGGAACCCGGATTCGGGAACCGGAGTGAGCGGCCGCGGCGTTCGCCCAGCGGAAGGGTCCCGCAATGGGTACTTGACGAGGATGTACGCCGTGCCGAGGCCCTGGTGTTCGGTTCCCGCCCCGGTCCTCCCCCCAGGCCGTCCGGCCTTCGGAAATCCCGGCGCGGGCGCGGGGCGCGCCGCACATGGAACCTCTTGCTGGTCATCGCACTGCTGGTCGGGCTCTATTACAGTCCGGTGATCCTTGATCGTCACATCATGCCCGCGCTTAATCCCTTGGTTCCCGGATCCAATGTGCCGCCGCGCGGCGTCGAGGCGGCCGCGGATCCCTTGGGCAGGCCGCCGGCGGGGACCGGCTCCGGATCCTTTCGCCTGCAGGAGTCCCCCGATCCCAAACAGGAATTCGTCGCCTACGACCCCTGCCGCCCCATCCATTACGTGATCCGCCCGGATAACTCCCCGGTCGGCGGCGAGATCCTGATCCACCAGGCGGTTGCCGAGATTTCCGCCGCCAGCGGCTTGCGATTCGTCTACGACGGTCCAACCGCCGAGGGGCCAAGCAAGGAACGGGACACCTACCAGCCCGAGCGCTACGGCAAACGCTGGGCTCCGGTCCTTCTCACCTGGTCCGACCCCGCGGAAACACCCGGCTTGGCGGGGGACGTGGGCGGCCTGGGTGGAAGCGACTACGCCCACACTCCCGGGCACCCCTTCGTCTACGTTGCCGGACAAGTGATGCTCGATGCCCCGGGCCTGGCCCCGATCCTGGGTTATCCCGGAGGTGCCGAGCTGCTCCGCTCGGTCGTCATCCACGAGCTCGGACATGTCCTGGGGCTCGACCATGTCGATGACCCGAGCCAGCTGATGTACGGCGGCAGGAATGACCGGCCGTCGTTGGCGGACGGGGACCGGGCCGGGCTTGCCCTGCTGGGCACCGGGGCCTGCGTGCCCCAGCTCTAGCCTCCGATGGCAAACATGGTCGGCCGGCCGTCGCGTCCAGGACGCCCACGTGACCTTGCGCTGGCGGGGGGCGAACACTCCGCTCCCCGTCAGCGCACGCGGCCGGAGATCAGCCCGGGAAGCCGAAGCACGGGAAGAACTCCTCAACCCCGCGCCGGGCCACCTCCACGCAATTGGCCTTGACCAGTTCCAGGGTGGCCTCCGGATCGGTTCCCGACACCGAACGTCCGGCGACCTTCACACTGACCTCGGCGACCGCGGCGCGGCGCAGGTTGTTGTCGACAGCCACTACGTTGCCCTCCGGGAAATGGGTCGCGTCGCTGAGTGTGGTGTGTTCAAGCTCCCCGGTTCCGGTCCAGGTGGCGTCAAGTTCCACGGTGACCGGGTTGCCGTCGGCGTCCGTGCCCTCCATCGCGGTGGACACCGAAGCCTTGCGCAGCCTCGGGTCGGCCACCATTTTGGCCATGTTCATGGCCTGGGCCTCGAACAGGACGTCCCCGCCGCCACCGGCGGCCGCGGCCACTGGCACGCAGGTGTCGGTGACGCGCACGAAGACGGAGGTCAGCCCCTGCTTGTTGACCGGGCCCGGCTGCGCCGCATACATGGCCACGCTCGACGAGAGGAACACCTCCGTCAATTCACAGCCGTCCGGGACTGCAACATATGCACTCCCATTACTGGAGGAAATCACATGGTAGATGTTCGGGGCCGCAACCGCTGGACCGGCGCCGAACGTGGCCAATGCCAAGACCGCAACCACGGCCAACAAGCGCTTCATGGCGTACTCCCTCTCGTGCGACACCTACAGGGTAGATCCCGCGGTGTCGGCATTCAATGGCCAGTATGAGCCGACGGCAACGCCGCCCTTCAGGCGCCGCGCAGCTGGTCCAGCGCCGCCTTCAACCGGGTGTCCGCGTCAGCGGCGACCTCGCGTATGGCCGGGTTTCCGCTGATCCGGGCCAGGACCTGCGCGTCGATGGTTTCTATAGTGGTTTCGGTCGCACCCAATGCCCGGCGGACCACCACGTTGCACGGCAACAACGCACCGAGCTCGGGCTCGGTGAGCAGTCCCCGATTGGCCAGATGCGGGTTGCAGGCCCCCAATATCAGGTAATCGCCGATCCGGTCGGCCGATTCCTGGCTGATCTTCGCCGTCAGGACGGCACGCACGTCGATCTCGGTGAGCACCCCGAAGCCCTGGCGTCCCAGGGCCTCTCTGGTGCGGGCCACTGCTTCCTCCCAATCCAGCGAAACGGTGATGCTGTGCGTGTATCCCATGGCAGTGGTCCTCCTGCTCGTGCGGCGCGCTGCGCGTCGGGTTGCCGGTGTTTGCGGCCCAGCCTAGTCGCGATCCGGGCCGCTGTCTGCCCCGGGGCAGGGCGCCGCTGCGGCCATTTTCCTCGCGGGTTGCACGGACTCTTTACAGGGTCAACAAGCATCTGCTAACGTCCATGCCAGCGCCCTTTTTAAGGCCGTGTTTTTGGGGAAACAACTGAATCATGGGGGAAATCATGAAGAAATCGATGGCTCTATTTGCCATGTCCGGAATCGCGGCTGCGGTCCTGTTTGCAACCACACCGGCATCGGCTGACTGGTCGGTGGATGCGTCCACCGGAACCGGGTTCGTGGGCAAGGGCGACGTGCAGGACGCGTTCGGCTGGAACGACCGCGACCTGCAGGCCAACCACGGCGGAGTGTCATTCGCGCTGACTGCGGAATCGACGTCAACCACTACCTGGTCCTGCTTCAACTCAAAGAACCAGAAGACCCAGGACCGCTGGCACACTGTCACGGCCAACACCACCGGCGGGCTCGTGCACGACGCACGCACCAATCCACAGGACAAGGTCACGGGGTTCCTGCTCACAGGGCTGGCCGAGGGATCGACCTCCGTGTCGGAAACCGACGGCCAAAACCTGAACACCTGCCCCGGTGGCCCCTGGGCGATCGTTGACGGCAGCTCGAGCACCACTGTCACCGGCGACGAATCGGAATTGACAGTCCGCTTTGCCGACCATTCGCAGGTGCTCACGCACGCCATCGCCGAGTAGCTAGATGGTGGGGCCGGATGCCGCGCAGCGGTGTCCGGCCTTGCAGCACCGCCGCGGGCATGGACCCTTCGGTCCCGATTCCGCACCGGAAGGCAAGGGCGAAATTCACGTCGCGGCCGGTGGTTCCGGCGCCCTTGACGGCCGCACCGCACGGGGTAGACCGGGGCTTCAGGGTTCCTGCATTCCGGGGAGCTGGCGTGGTCGAGGTTTACTGCCGGCCTTCAAATGACTGCCGTCAGGGCCAAGGCCCGGAAGCCCTAAATGTACCTCGGGTCCTTGACGCCGGGGCATGCCGATTTGGGTCCAAGAAGCTCTACAACAAATCTTGTGAATTGTCCGGCCGGGGCGCTTACTAAGGGTGGGACGCGGTCCCGCGGCCCACCCTACTCGCACAGGAAACACACCCATGGGAATCATGAGAAGTTCGTTGGCTGCTGGTGCCGTGCTCGCCATGGCAACCTTCGCCTTCATGCCGGCCGCTTCGGCGACCATCCACCCGATCGTTGAGTCGGTCGACTGCGCCAACGCCACCGCCAACGCGCATCACCCGCTCGGCGACGTGGCAGAGGTTCCCGGCGTTACGCCCGGATACGGCCACCACTCAACCAAAAGCGACCTGAGGTCGCTCATCGTCACCTCCGACGGATTCACCGATTTCAGCAGCCCCGCTTGGTTCGGACACAAGCTCGACGGCGAGTGCGGACACTCCGGCCCGTAGCGGCACGCTATTCGACAAGGGAACCACCTTATTCGGCGGTTCCCTTGTCCACATCCGCCGCACCACGGGTCAGTGAATCGTTCGCAAGCGCCGCTACTTGAGCATCGCGATCATCCGCGCCATCACGTAGCGGTCGACGAATCCGGATTTCGGGCACTGCAGCAGCCAACGACCGATCATTTCCATGCCGTCTTGGATATCTGTTGCCGGAATGCCCGTCGGGGAAATGTGCCCACCCGGCGTGAACGTGATGGCCCCTTCGGCATTGGGATGGATCAACACGTGGCAGCCGACCTCGGCAGCGGCCTTGGACGTTAAGGGGTGCCGCTGAACGTGGTCCATGTGGATGTCGCGCCGGTCGACGCGCCGGCCGCGGACGTAACCGAGCTTGTCCGCATCCAGCCACCGGTATTCCCCCGGCTTCCAGAACTTACTGTCAATGAATAGCACGCGGTCGCCGTTGACCACCGCGTGGTCGATGTCCGCCACCGTGCTGCCGGGAAACCGCAGCCCGTGGAAGATCCGGGTTCCCGGGATGCGCAACAGCGCCTCGAGGGCCAGGGCGGTCCGCCGCTCGCCAGCCACGCCCTTGGCCACGTTTTCCTTGCTGAACCGGCTCCGGCCTTCGGACAATGCGCCGCCGCCAATGCCAAACACCCGCTGGTTGACCGCCCGGCGCGAAGCCGCCCGCGGCCAGAGGCGCCCAAGCAGAATCAAGGCCAGCGCAGACAGCACGATGGGCAGCACCGTGGCAACCGATGGCGCCAAGATCACCGGGTTGATCATCGGCCCCAGCACCATGGCAATGATGCCGATCTTCACCAGCAGGCGCAGCCCGTTGTGGCCTGGCCCGACGCTCTCCTGGCGTCCCATGGCCTCATGCCACCAGGACAGCTGCTCCGGGTCGAATGGCCACTGGGCTGCCGGAGATGCATCCGGCGGTGTCGTTGGCGGCGACGGGGGTGGCTCTGCACCGATGCGCGTTGCAGCTGCCGTGGCCGACTGGGTTCTGTCCCCGGCGGGCATGACGGACATGGCCGGCTCCGCCTCGGCTGACGCAAAGGGCGGGCCGAACACGCGATCGGGCGCCGGCGGCCCAAGTACCCGGCGCTGCTTGACGGCATCCGCGGCGGCCCGGGGTGGCTCGGCCTCGGGAACCAGTTCCGCGGCGGCCCTTCGCTCCACCGACGGGTATTGTTCACCGGGCGGAGGGTCGGTCAACAGCCAGAAATCGTAGTCGAACCGCCGATCCGTGTCCCCCACGATGTACCAGGCGGCCATGATCCGCTCGGTTTCCGCTGCATCGCCGCGGTTCCGCCAAATCGCCATCCTGGCGGCGGCGTTGATTTGGTTGGGCGACGAGGCGCGCCCGACTTCCAGATACTGGTAATGATCCAAGGCTTCTCCCCCAAGAAAACGGCCATCGATTCCCCAAACCTAAGCCCGCACCCGGCCAAGCCGCAAGGGTTGCGCGACGGAGAGGTCACCGGCTGCGGGTTTCCCGCCGCCGATGCACCGCCTCGGCCAGGAAGCACTGGACGCCGACAGCAGCGTGAGGCCGGTCAACGGCTCCGCCCGGTCACCGTCCGTTTACCCGTGCGCCACCGTCGGTTGGCGTGGCTCGGGGAGGATGGGGGACGCGCACCGCTCCCCCGCCGCGCCATCACACCACCGCACCGTAAGGCAACGAATGAAGAAGTCCCTGTCCGCCGCTTTGGCCCTCGCTGTTCTGGCCACTCCTTTGCTGACCGCACCTGCAAGCGCCACTCCCGAACCTTCCAACACCACGGTCGGCACCCGCGCCGCCCAGCCCGGTTTCCGTGTCCTGCCGTACCTGCAGAACCCGAAGTCGGACTCCATGACCATCAGCTGGATCAGCGAGACCGGCGACCCGGGCACCCTGACCGTCACCGGTCCGGGCATCGGCAACGGCAAGGGCCGCGGAGCCGGCAACCAGCGTGTGCTTCAGTCGGTCCCCGAGTACCTGCCGCTGATGGAATACACGCAGAAGGAACTGGACCAGAGCATCAGCGGTCTGGTGAAGGGCTCCTGGCTCAAGGCCAACACCAACTACAAGCACACGCTCACTGTCGAGGGGCTGAAGACCGGCAAGGACTACGGCTACACGGTCGACCAGGGCGGCCAGCTCCACAAGGGCACGTTCGCCACGGCCCCGGACGCCGATTCCTGGGAGGACCTGCGGCTGATCGCGTTCTCCGACTCGGAGACCGAACCCATGGGCCGCACCGAGCACCGCGAATGGGAACTGAACCCGGCCAACGGCTACACCGCCGATTCCGAGCAGCGCCCCGGTGCCGACTCCGCCTGGGCGCAGACGTTCGGTTCCACCACCCGCTACGGCGACTTCACGCTGCGCTACCCGCTCAGCCAGGACACCGCGATGCGAGAGAACATGGCAGCCATCGAGGCCGCCGACCCCGACCTGATGCTCATCGCCGGTGACCTGGTCCAGGGCGCCGGCTACCAGCCGGCCTGGGACGAGTTCTTCGGTTACTTTGCCGGCGAGCACGGCGACCTGGCCTCGAACGTCCCGCTGGTGACGGCGCTCGGCAACTGGGAAACCTACGCAGCGATCAACGGCGGCTACGGCACGCCCGCCGACCAGTCACCCGCGGTTATTTCGCGGAACAAGTACCTCTCCTACTTCGACAACGACGGGGACGCCGCCAACGCGGCGGCCCAGGGCTCCTACTACCGCACCGACCACGGTCCCGTGACCGTGCTGACCCTGGACTCGACCAACGGCGAACCGGACGAGAACACCAAGACCGGCACCCTCTCCGGGGCACCGTTCTCCGGCGATGACAGCAACCTCACCGAGGAAAACCTCTCCACCGACACACAGGGCGAATTCACCGACGCCGACTACGACAAGGCCTACACCGAGGTCTTCGAGGGCACGACCGCGCAGGATTCCGACCTGCCGAACATGAGCGTCGGCGGCGAGCAGTGGAAGTGGGCCGAGCAGCAGTTGGCCGATGCCCGCGAGCAGGGACAGATCGTCATCGTGCAGTTCCACCACGCCGCCTACTCTTCCGGCGTGCACGGCACCCCGCCGAACCACGAGCATGCAGACAACCAGTCCGGGACCGCGATGCGCGCCTACTCCCCGCTCTTCGAGCAGTACGGGGTTGCCGCGGTGCTCTCCGGGCATGACGAGATGTTCGAGCGCTCCTGGGTCGACGAGGACGGCGACGGGGAGGGCTTCCACTCCTACGACGTCGGCGTCGCCTCCGACGGGCTGCGCGGCGAGCAGCTGGTGAAGAACGACGCGGGCGAGTACGAGCCGTTGCGCTTCAACACCCACTCGCAGTGGTCCGCCGCGGCCAACCAGCCCGAAACCTGGGCCGCCAGCGAAAGCGGGACCCCGCAGCTCGTCGACGGCGGCCTGCACTACGGGCACCTGCAGATCGACATCAAGCGACAGGGCGACGAGGCCGAGATCAAGCTCAGCCCGGTCTACCTCTTCCCTGTCCTGGATGAGGACTACAATCTGGTGAAGACCGAACGCCGCGTCTACGGCGACGTCGTGACCCTCGCGGTCGGCGCCGACGGCACAGCCAAGAAGTAGCCGGATTCAACCATGAAGCCCCGGTGGGCAACGCGGCAAAACGCCGTGCTGCCCGCCGGGGCTTCGTTGTGGGTGCCTTCCGGCCGCCTACAAGCCGGGCGTGACCTGCTCACGGACCTGCTTGCGCAGGATCTTGCCGAGCATCGAGCGCGGCAGGTCCTCGATTGCCACGATCCGCTTGGGCACCTTGTAGCCGGCCAGCTGTCCGCGGCAATGCTCGCGCAACGCGTCCTCGTCCAACTCCGTCCCGGGCTCGAGTTCCACCGCGGCAACCACCATTTCCCCGCCGCGCTCCAGCGGCTTGCCGAAGGCGGCTGCGTCGCGCACGTCGGGGTGGGCGCGCAGCACGGACTCGACCTCGGTGGGCGAGACATTGAAGCCGCCGGTGATGATCAGTTCCTTGGCCCGGTCCACGATCGTGGCGAAGCCCTCGGGGTCAACCGTCACCACGTCTCCGGTGCGCAGCCAGCCGTCAGCGGTGAGCGCCTTGGCGGTTTCCTCGGGGTTGTTCCAGTAGCCGGCGAACACCTGCGGCCCCTTGATCAGCAGCTCGCCGGGCTCCCCCTGCGCCACCTCGATCGACGGATCGTCCAGGTCCACGACCTTCATAAGCGTCGAGGGGAACGGCACGCCAATGGTGCCGGTGCGGCGGGTCGGGTGGAACGGGTTGCCCAGGGCCACCGGGGAGGACTCGGTCATCCCGTAGCCCTCCACCAGCAGGCCGCCGGAGACCGACTCCCAGAGCTCGACCACGTGGTCGGGCAGGTTCATGGCCCCGGAGATGCAGTACTTGGCCGAGCGCAGCGAGATGCCCTTTTCCTTTGCTGCCATGGCCGTGCGTTCGTAGATCGGCGGGACCGCGCAGTAGACGGTTGCAGGGGACTTCTTCATCGCCGCCAGGACCAGGTCCGGGTCGAACTTCGGGAAGAGCACCAGCAGGCCCTGCTTCTTCACGCCGAAGGTCAGGTACAGGGTCATGCCGAAGGCGTGGAACATCGGCAGGATCGCGTAGAGGATTTCCTTGCGTTCCTGCGCCCCGGCCATCCAGGCCTCGCCCTGCAGGGCGTTGGAGTACAGGTTGTAGTGGGTGAGCATGGCACCCTTGGGGTTGCCGGTGGTCCCCGACGTGTATTGGATGACCGCCAGGTCCTCCACGCCCGGACGGGGATGGGACGCCTCGATCCGCTCGGCCTTGAGCAGTTCCTTCCACGGCGTGGTCCCCGGTGCGGCCGCAGTCAGCGCGGCCTTGGATGCCCGCAGCTGCTTCAGCGGCAGGTTCAGCGCCAGTCGCTTCACGGCGGGGAAGGCCTCGAGCAGGTTCACTGAGATCAGCGCATCGATGCGCATGTCCTTCGGGAACTGGCGCACGGATTCGGCTGCCTTGTCCCAGGCAATGACGATGCGGGCCTGGTGGTCCTCGAATTGGTGGCGCAGTTCGCGGGAGGTGTACAGGGGGTTGTGCTCAACGACCACAGCGCCCAGGCGCAGCACCGCGTAGAAGGCGATGACGTGCTGGGGGCAGTTTGGCAGGATCAGCGCGACGCGGTCCCCGGCGCGGACCCCGAGTAAGCGCAGGCCCTCGGCGGCGCGCTCCACCTGCTCACCGAGCTCGCGGTAGCTGGTGCGCCGGCCGAAGAACTCGGTGGCGGGACTCTCCCCGGCCTCGGCGACGGACCGCTCGAACATCGCGCTCAGCGATTCGGTGGGCAGTTCGATCTCGGCCGGGACGCCCGGCTGGTAGTTCCTGGTCCAGGGGCGGGCGGCAGTGTTCTCCATGGTCCCATCATGCCGCTTTTGCCTGCCCGGGAACGACTTGGCGGATTCTCAGGCGTCGACGAAGATGGCGAACGGCGGGGTTTCCAGGCCGTCCGCAAGCGCCTCGGCCGGGTTGGTTCCCAGCGCGAGGATGGCGTTGTTCCCGTCGACGTGCACCACGGAGGGCTTGAAGGCGCGGGCCTCGGCATTGCTCATGGAGGCATAGGTGATGATGATGACCAGGTCCCCGACATTGACCAGGTGGGCAGCTGCGCCGTTGATGCCGATCACCCCGGAACCGCGCTCCCCGGCAATCGTGTAGGTCTCCAGCCGGGCACCGTTGGAGACATCGACGATCGAGACCAGCTCTCCGGGCAGGATGTCCGCGGCGTCCAGCAGGTCGGCGTCGATGGTGATGGACCCGACGTAGTGCAGGTCAGCATGGGTGACGGTGGCGCGGTGGATCTTGGACTTGAACATGGTGCGCTGCATTGGGGGGATCTCCTGGAGGGGGTTGTTCAGGGGTCGGCATTCATCCTTGGATGCCCGCCCCGGGCCGCCGGCTTTGTGCAGTGAGTGTTCCAGCGCCTAAGACATTGTAGACGCGCCTGCTTCCAGTTGTCTGTGACGTACTTCGGGTCCGGGCGCCGCTTCCGTGGATAACCACCGGTTGTCTTGGTTCGGAACCGGACCGGCGGGACAGCAGGAATTCGCCTTTGGACTGGCTGTCTGCGTCGTTGTTGCCGATGGCAACAACGATAGCCATCGCGGGAGCGCTGAGGCATGCCCTGAAGATACGTGTACCAACAGGGCCTCCCTCAGCCGACTCCCCTGGTGGTTTGATTGACTGGGACGGATCGACGCACCAAGAGCGGTGCGGACCGGGAACATGCCGCCATCGCCGCCACGCGGCGGGTGCGCGTGGGTCTGCGCCTGATCCGTCCCGCAGTGAAAACCTTCCTATCGCCAAACGGAGAACCATGCCTGAAGTCAATGCCTATGCCGCACCGTCCGCAACGGAAGACCTCGTCCCCACCCGCATCAACCGCCGTGAGGTCGGGGAGCACGATGTGCTGATCGACATCAAGTACTCCGGGATCTGCCACTCGGACATCCACACCGTCCGCGGGGAGTGGGGAGGACAGCAGTACCCGCTGGTCCCGGGACACGAGATCGCCGGAATCGTCACCGAGGTCGGCGCATCGGTCACCCGCCACGCCGTTGGCGACCGCGTGGGTGTTGGCTGCATGGTCAATTCCTGCCGCGAATGCATCCACTGCCTCGCCGGCGAGGAGCAGTACTGCCTGAAAGGCAACATCGGCACCTATGGTGCCAAGGACGTCGACGGAACTCTCACCCAGGGCGGCTACGCCACGGCCGTGGTGGTGACCGAGGACTTCGTGGTGAGCATCCCCGCGGCCCTGGAACTCGACGTCGCCGCACCCCTGCTCTGCGCCGGCATCACCACGTACTCCCCGCTGCGTCACTGGGGCGCTGGACCGGGCAAAAAGGTTGCTGTCATCGGGCTCGGCGGGCTCGGGCACATGGCAGTCAAGATTGCACACGCCATGGGCGCCGAGGTCACCGTCCTGTCGCGGACGCTCAAGAAGCAGGAAGACGGCCTGAAGCTCGGTGCCGAGAACTACTTCGCCACGGAAAACCCCGAAACGTTCGAGGTGCTGGCCGGCTCCTTCGACCTGATCATCAACACCGTCAGTGCCGGCATCGACATCAGTGCCTTCCTGCAGCTGCTGACCCTTGACGGCACCCTGGTCAACGTCGGTGCCCCGGCCGAGCCGCTGCCGGTCAATGTCTTCTCGTTGATCATGGGCCGGCGTTCGTTTGCGGGCTCGATGATTGGCGGCATCCGCGAGACCCAGGAAATGCTTGATTTTTGCGCCGAGCACCAAATCGCGGCCGAGGTCGAGGTCATCGCGGCCGAAGACATCAACAAGGCCTACGAGCGTGTGCTTGCCTCGGACGTCCACTACCGCTTCGTGATCGACGCGGCAACGCTGGCCTAATCCACGTCACCCAAGGGCGGACAATTGTCCCCACGCAGGTCTGGTGTCGCTCCGCGGAGCGTCACCAGACCTGCGTCGGCGGGACAGGTCCATGGCAAGATGGCGACATGGAACCTGACCGGCGCGAAAAGACGCTTACGGAAGTTCAACTCCTTGAATCCCTGGTGCAGGCCATTGACAGGCGCGAGGAAGTTTTCCGGGCCATTGAATCGACGGAAACCGACGACGAGGCCCGCGACGCAGTGGCAGCGCTCCTGGACGTCGGAGAGATCCAGGCCCGCATCGTTCTCGACATGCAGGCAAGACGTTGGACGCTCGGGCACCGCCGGACGATTGCCGGTCACCTAAAGAGGCTGCGATCCGAGCTGGACTCACTATAGATTCTTCTTCTGCCAGGCATCGATCCCACCCAACAGGTGAACGACGTCGTCATGGCCGGCTGCGCGCAGGGATTCCAGCGCCTGCCCGGAGCGAACCCCCGACTTGCAGTGCAGGACCAGGGGCACACCGCGCGGGATAGTATCCAGCGCCGACCCGTCCCGGATCCCGGCGAGAGGTACCAACACGGACCCGGGGATGCGTGAGATCTCGAATTCCACCGGTTCTCGCACATCAAGGAGGATGAAGCCCTCCTCCCCCGCTTCCCTTTTGGCCAGCCGGGCGGCCAGCTCATCGACTCCAATCAGCACGTCGTCCGCGGCAGCCTGATCGCCTGCCGCGTCGAGTCCGCAGAAGATCTCGTAGTCAACGAGCTCGGTGATCGGGGAGGCTTCCGGGTCCTTGGCGATGCGCAATTCGCGCCATCGCGCGCCGAGCGCGTCGAAGACCATCAGCCTGCCCAGGAGGGTTTCGCCGACGCCGGTGATGAGCTTGACGGCCTCGGTGACCATCATCGCCCCGATCGAGGCGCACAACATCCCGAAGACCCCGCCCTCCGCGCAGGAGGGGACGGTGCCCGGGGCCGGCGGCTCCGGGTAGAGGTCTCGGTAGTTCGGGCCGTGCTTCGCCCAGAAGACGCTCACCTGCCCGTCGAATCGCAGGATCGAACCCCACACATACGGCTTGCCCAACAATGCCGCTGCATCGTTGACCAGGTAGCGCGTGGCAAAGTTGTCGGCCCCGTCCAGGATGACGTCGTAGCCGCAGAAGATCTCCAGCACGTTGGAGGAATCCAGCCGCACCGGGTGCAGCACGACCTCCACCCCCGGGTTGATGGCGGCAATCGAGTCCCGGGCCGACTCCAGCTTGGTGCGGCCGATGTCTTCTACCCCGTGGATCACCTGGCGCTGCAGGTTGCTCAGCTCCACGGTGTCGTCGTCGACAATCCCCAACGTTCCCACGCCGGCCGCGGCCAGATACAGCAATGCCGGCGAGCCCAGGCCGCCGGCACCGATGACCAGCACCTTGGCATTGCGCAGCCGCCGCTGCCCCGTAAGGCCGATCTCCGGCATCAGGGCGTGGCGGGAGTAGCGTTCGAGTTCCTCGACGGGCAGCGGCGGCCCCGGCTCCACCAGGGGCGGCAACGATGCAATGTTGTTTTCGACGAGCGTCCTACTCAATGAAACCTGCCTTATAAGACAAACGGGACAACAAAAAATGATTTGTCGCCTGCAACCAGAATAAAATTGACCATCCCCGAGAATCCCTTTCGGGGATGGTCTTCAATCAATAAATCCATTAACCGCCCAGGGGAGAGCCGTCGATTTCGCGGCCTTCCTCGGTGCAGAGGCAAAGCCTGTTGCCCTGCGCATCGGTGGCCACCACGAACCTGGGAGCTGCGTCGGGGTCCAGCGCCGCCCCGGTGGCCTCCAGCGCGTCAAGGATGGACGAGCTTTCGCTATGCGGCACCGTGATGTCCAGGTGGAAGCGGTTGGCGTTGGGCGTGGCGGTCGTTTGGAACCACAGGGCCGGTCCGCGGCCGAAGGGATCGGC
The DNA here is from genome assembly GCF_046714615.1 of Paeniglutamicibacter sp. Classification (NCBI taxonomy): domain Bacteria; kingdom Bacillati; phylum Actinomycetota; class Actinomycetes; order Micrococcales; family Micrococcaceae; genus Paeniglutamicibacter; species Paeniglutamicibacter sp. The sequence goes on along the minus strand of NZ_JBKKAP010000079.1, from coordinate 22,623 downwards.
CAGGCTGCCGTCCTTCTGCCGCTTGTAGCCCAGCGCCGTGCGCCAGGTCTCCGAGATGGCGTCCTCGTCGTCGGTGTCGATGGCAATCTCCACCACGCGCAGCAGTTCCGGCCGCGCCGTGGCGCCGGCGTTCAGCGCCTCGGCGGAAATCGACCTGGCCAGCGCCGCATCCCGAGCGCTCACCCTGCTCCCCGCATCGTGCGAGGTCAGGGTGATGAACAACGTGTCATAACGCCAATCGATGTCCGGGTGGTGGTTGGCTTCCTGGGCCAGTGCGCCGATGGTGGAGAAAAGCGCCAGCGCCGAGGCCGAGGACTCGCACTTCAATGCGGTGCGCAGAGCCCCCAGTCCGTAGCGCCACTGCGGCAGCTGCAACAGGTTCGCCTGGATTTGTTCAATGGTCAGAACATCTTTTGCTGGCATGGTTCTCTCCTTCGGGTTCCGGTTCTAAAGATCCGGGCGTCCCTCCATGGCGGAGGAGGCCAGGGCATGTGTGCGCCTGGGGATGCGCCCTGCTTGTGCCGCCAGTCTGCCACCAATGACCGCATGTCTAAAGGCCTGTGCCATGCGGACCGGGTCCTGGGCGCGGGTCACCGCCGAGGCCAGCAACACCGCGTCGCATCCCAGCTCCATGGCCAGCGCCGCATCGGAGGCGGTGCCGATGCCGGCATCCAGAATCACCGGGATCGAGGCCCGGGAGACGATCAATTCGATGTTGTGCGGGTTCAGGATCCCCAGCCCGGTGCCGATCGGGGAGCCCAGCGGCATGACTGCAGCGGCCCCGAGCTGCTCGAGGCGCAGCGCCAGCACCGGGTCGTCGTTGGTGTAGGCGAAGACCTTGAAACCGCGCTCCACCAGGGCCTCGGTGGCCTCGACGAGTTCGACGGCGTCGGGAAGCAGCGTGTGCTCGTCGGCAATCACCTCGAGCTTGACCCAGTCGGTCTCCAGGGCCTCGCGGCCCAGCTCGGCGGTCATCAGCGCCTCGCGGGCGGTGAAGCACCCGGCGGTGTTGGGCAGCACGCGGATGTTGTTCTCGAGAAGCAGGTCAAAGAGGTTGGTGCCGCCGGTGGACCCGGGGCCGGGCGCGCTGTAGCGGCGCATGGCAACGGTGGTCAGCTCGGTGCCCGAGGCGACCAGCGCGGCGCCCAGCCCGTCCAGGCTCGGGGCGCCGCCGGTGCCCATGATGAGCCGGGAGCCCAGGGTGATGCCGTCGATGACCAGCGGATCGGTCTCGGTCAGTGTTTGCGTCATGGTCCTTCGCTTTCTTCCAAGAGGGGGGTGGTGCGGACGTGCTGGGGGGATCAGCCGCCCTGGACGGCCGTGACGATCTCGATGTCGTCATGTTGCACAAGCGTGGTCACCGACCACTGGCTGCGCGGGACGATCCCGGAGTTGCGGGCCACCGCCACGCCGAGGCGTCCGCCGTCCGCGGGCTTGCCGGTGGGCAGGAGCTCCCGGCCGGTGACGGCGGTGACCAAACCGGCCAGGGTGGTTCCGGCGGCCAGCGGGCGGGTGGCGCCGTTGAGTTGGATGGTGCTCATGCATACTCCTTGGGTTGCAGTGCAGGTGAAAACCGATCGGGACGGAAGCGGTCCCACGCCGGGTCGCGGCGGCCGGCGATCAGCTCGACGATGACATGGGCGGCGATGGGTGTGAGCAGCACGCCGTGCCGGAAGAAACCGGTGGCGATGAGCAGCCCGGGCACATCCGGCCCGTCTGCCGAGGCCACGCGCCCCAGCAGCGGCGCATTGTCTGGCGTTCCGGGGCGGGCGCGCGCGGTGGTCTCGATCAGTTCGAGCTCGGCGACCGCGGGCAGCAGCACCTGGGCATCGCGCAGCAGCTGGTGAACTCCCCCGGCGCTGACCCCGGGGTTGCCGTCTTCGCGGGCCGTCGCGCCAATGACCACGGTGTGGTCCTCGCGCGGGACCACGTAGACCGGAAGCCCGCGCACCATCCCGCGCAGCGTGACGGTGGTCAGCGGGCGCAGGTGTTCGGGCACGCGCAGCCGCAGGATGTCCCCGTGCACCGGACGCAGCGGAAGCACCAACGAATCGGGCAGTGACCCGAAGCCGGCGGCGCCCAGGCCGTTGGCGAGGATTGTCTCGCGGGCGTGGATCTGGGTGCCGTCGGCAAGCAGCACCCCGGTGACCCTGGAGCGGGAATCCGCTGGGTCCTCGTGCAGCAGGGTCGTCGCCCGGGTGCGGACCAGGGTTTGCTCCGGCTTCACTCCGTCGCGTTCGGCTCCCACGGCCGCAAGGCGCGTCATGATGGCGTTTGCCAGGGCGCGCGGATCGACCTGGTGGTCCTGCTCAATCAGGTGGGCGGCGGTAATGCGCGGGGAAAGCAACGGCTCGCGCACCCTGGCTTCGCGGGTGGTCAGCCGGGTGACCTGTAGTCCCTGGCGGGTTTGCGCCTCGCGCAGGTCGCCCAGGGCCGCACGGTCGGCGGCATCCGCGCCAAGTGCCAGCGTGGGTGTGGTGCGGAACCCGGTGTCCAGGCCGGTCTCGGCGGCCAAGTTCCCGGCGAAGGCGGGCCAGCGTGCGGCAGAGGCCAGGGTGAGGGAGAGCAGGTCCTCTTCCTGGTAGTGCAGCTCGCTGACCGGGGCCAGCATGCCGGCGGCGGCATAGGTGGCGCCGGTGGCGGGGTCGGGGTCGATGAGCGTGACGCGATGGTCGGCGCGTTGGGCTTCCAGGGCTATGCCCAGGCCGATGATGCCGCCTCCGATGACGGCAATGTCGGTGGACAGGGGGTCGGGCACGGTGCACGACATCGAGGTCTCCTTCCCTACGCCGGTATTAGCCGGATCAGGTTCCACGCCGCCCTGGTTTCGGGTGGCGTCTGTCGGTCGGCGCAATCGGCGCCCTCTCAGCCAGCTTTCCTGGCTCCCGCGGTACTGAACTAGTCTATGAGACATGAGCCAGATCACCGCCCAAGATGAAGCGACACCCGTCTTAACCGCACCGAGCCTCGCAACAGCGCGGCTGTACCTGTGCACCGATGCCCGGAGGGAGCGCGGGGATTTCGTCGATTTCCTGCGCGCGGCCTATGCCGGAGGGGTCGACATCATCCAGCTGCGCGACAAGAGCATCGATGCCGCCGAGGAGCTTGAACTGCTCCATGTGCTGCGCGGGGTTGCCGCGGAATTCGGCAAGCCTTTCTCGGTGAACGACCGCGCGGACCTGGCAATGCTCTCCGGCGCCCCGGTGTTCCACGTGGGCCAAACGGACCTGCCGCTGCCCGGCGTCAGGTCCCTGCTCGGACCCTCGGTGATTCTCGGGCTTTCCAGCCACGATCCGGCGCAGATCACCGCGGCCGCGTCCGACCCCAACACCGACTACTTCTGCGTCGGCCCGCTGTGGGCCACCCCGACCAAGCCCGGGCGCGCGGCCGTCGGACTGGAAATGGTGGAACACGCCGCCTCGCTGGAAACGGCCAAGCCGTGGTTCGCCATCGGCGGGATCGACCTCTCAAACGTGGAGCAGGTCGTTGCGGCCGGGGCCTCGCGCATCGTGGTGGTGCGTGCGATCACCGATGCGGAGGACCCGAGCGCGGCGGCCCGGGCGTTGCTTTCAAGGTTGCCTGAACTGGCGTAGCTGGGATCCGCTCCCAACTCTCCCTCTTCCCGGCCTGACCCGTCATGTATGTGTGGCAAAAGTTCCGACTGGAAAACGTGGGTTATCGGCTACTCAAAATGGCTGAGGGGGAAGCCTAAATGACCGTCCTTACCTCCCGATGAGAGATCGATCAACTGGCGGCGGCACTGCCTGCCGGTCTGCGTCGATACTGTAGATGGTTTCGAATCTGTCAGTAATCTTGGTGATGTCTTCAATCGTGATGTTGATGAACGCTGAACGTTTCTTCAAGTGGAGGAAGAGCTCAGTGTGGGGCCAGAATACCTTTTCAATGTACGTTCCGAACGATCGTCCGCTGGCTCTCGTGTAGTTCGAAAGCACCTTCTGGTCCGTGATTCTTCTGCCGAAAGTGAGCTCGATGTCGACGTCACCAATGGGGTCGATGTCCAGGCTCAGGTAGCTCCCAAAGACCCTGAGTGTATTGATAAACATCGGTTTGTCTGGGTCGGCGTTGTATGCCAACGCACGTTCCAGAAGCCCAGAAACGAGCCGGTCTGCGGTTCTTCTGCTGATCGGTTTCCCGAAGTTTGCCATTGCCAATGCATTGCCTTGGACGGTCGTATCCCACCAAACTTCCCCGTTGTCGACACGGACCTTCTTCATATATCCGGCCGCTTCCAACCCCGCAAAGACTGCGTCGAGTTCAAATTCGGTTCCTTCGAGCAGGTCTGCGACGCACTCTGCGACCATTTCCCGGCCCCCGAATTTACGGACAATCGCGCGGGCCAACTCCGCTGGCAGTTCGGCGATGAAATCAGTTTTTGAAACCCTCATAACCAAAGACTAAGCCGCAAAGAGCGGAAGTCTTGATTGTGGGTCGCTCTCAGATAGCTGAAGGCTGGTTATGGGCGTTTGAAACGAGGTTTCTAAAGGGAATTCTTGCATTTCTGGTTGGTTCTTCTTCGGACACCTTGCTGACATGACTCTCAGGAGTCTGCCCAGGTCTGAACAAGATTAATAGCCATTCACCCGGGAAATTTCCCGGAAATTCGCGGTTTTGACTCATCCCACAGCTTGGCATGGCCAGACCCCTGATGTATTGGGACTAAGCCATTGCAGAGGGCGATGGGCCCACTGCCCTGCGAACTAAACCGAGCGGTTTCGAGAAGCCCCTATCCCTTCCGGAGCGCTAGTGTAGGCACCGGGAGTTCCGCCGACGCGGAACCGGCACGAATTGGAGAAGTCATGACCAGCGAGACCACGACCAGCACGTCCGCACCCGTGCACGCCGCCGACAGCCACGAGGTGATCCGGGTGCGCGGGGCCCGGGTGAACAACCTCAAGGACATCAGCGTCGAGATCCCCAAGCGCCGGCTCACGGTGTTCACCGGCGTCTCGGGCTCCGGCAAGTCCTCGCTGGTCTTCGGCACCATCGCCGCAGAGTCCCAGCGCATGATCAACGAGACCTACTCCGCGTTCGTGCAGGGCTTCATGCCCACCCTGGCCCGTCCCGAGGTCGACACGCTGGAGGGTCTGACCACCGCGATCCTGGTGGACCAGGAGCGCCTGGGCTCCAACCCGCGCTCCACCGTCGGCACCGTCACCGACGCCAACGCGATGCTGCGGATCGTCTTCTCCCGGCTCGCCCAGCCACATATCGGTTCCCCGCAGGCCTACTCCTTTAATGTCCCCTCGGTCTCCGGGGCCGGAGCTGTCACCATTGAAAAGGGCGGCAAGAAGATCAAGGAGCGGCGTTCCTTCTCCATCACCGGCGGCATGTGCCCCGAGTGCGAGGGCCGCGGCAAGGTCAACGACTTTGACCTGACGGCGCTTTTCGACGCCGAGAAGTCACTGGCCGAGGGCGCGCTGACCGTCCCCGGGTACTCGATGGACGGCTGGTACGGCCGCATTTTCTCCGGCTCCGGCTACTTTGACATGGACAAGAAGCTCGGCGCGTTCTCCACGCAGGAACTTGACGACCTGCTCTACCGCGAGCCGACCAAGATCAAGGTCGAGGGCATCAATCTCACCTATGAGGGCTTGATCCCGAAGATGCAGAAGTCGTTTTTGGCCAAGGACGTCGAGGCCATGCAGCCGCATATCCGCGCCTTTGTCGAGCGCGCGATCACCTTCACCAATTGCCCCGAGTGCGACGGCACCCGGCTTGCTGCGCACGCCCGGAACTCCACGATCGACGGCAAGTCAATCGCCGATGCCTGCTCCATGCAGATCAGTGATCTGGCCGCCTGGGTGCGCTCCCTTCACGAGCCCTCGGTAGCCCCGTTGCTGGAGGCACTTGGGGATACCCTGGATTCCTTTGTCGACATCGGGCTGGGCTACCTCTCGCTGGAGCGTCCCTCCGGCACGCTCTCCGGCGGCGAGGCGCAGCGGACCAAGATGATCCGGCACCTGGGTTCCTCGCTCACCGATGTCACCTACGTCTTTGACGAGCCGACCATCGGGCTGCACCCGCACGACATCGACAAGATGAACGAGCTGCTGCTCGCCCTGCGCGACAAGGGCAACACCGTGCTGGTGGTCGAGCACAAGCCCGAGGCCATCGCCATCGCCGACCACGTTGTTGATTTGGGCCCGAAGGCAGGTGCCGGCGGCGGACAGATCATGTTCGAGGGCACCGTTGAGGGCCTGCGCGCTTCCGACACCATCACCGGGCACCATCTTGATGACCGCGCCACGCTGAAGGACACTCTCCGCACCTGGTCCACGGCGCTGGAAGTGCGCGGGGCAAACACCAACAACCTCAAGAATGTGGATGTGGATATCCCGTTGGGCGTGCTCACGGTGCTCACGGGTGTTGCCGGGTCCGGCAAGAGCTCACTGATCCGCGGCTCGGTGTCCGGCCGCGAGGGCGTCATCAGCGTTGACCAGGGTGCCATCAAGGGCTCGCGGCGTTCCAACCCCGCCACCTACACCGGGTTGCTGGAACCGATCCGCAAGGCCTTCGCGAAGGCCAACGGCGTGAAGCCGGCGCTCTTCAGCGCGAATTCCGAGGGCGCCTGCCCCACCTGCAACGGCGCCGGGGTCATTTACACCGATTTGGGGATGATGGCGGGGGTCTCCAGCACCTGCGAGGAGTGCGACGGCAAGCGCTTCGACTCGATGGTGCTGGACTACCACCTGGGCGGCAAGGACATTTCCGAGGTGCTGGCGATGTCGGTGGCGCAGGCCGAGGAGTTCTTCGCCGACGGCGAGGCGAAGCTGCCTGCGGCGCACAAGATCCTCACCCGGCTTTCCGACGTGGGCCTGGGTTACCTCAGTATCGGCCAGCCGTTGACCACGCTCTCGGGAGGCGAGCGCCAGCGCCTGAAGCTGGCCACCCACATGGGCGACAAGGGTGGCATCTACATCCTGGACGAGCCGACCACGGGCCTGCACCTGGCCGACGTCCAGCAGCTGCTGGGCCTGCTGGACCGGTTGGTGGAGTCGGGCAAGTCGGTCATCGTGATCGAACACCATCAGGCCGTCATGGCGCATGCTGACTGGATCATCGACATCGGTCCGGGCGCGGGCCATGAAGGGGGCGCCATCGTCTTCGAGGGCACGCCCGCGGACCTGGTTGCGGGCCGCTCCACGCTGACCGGTCAGCACCTGGCCGCCTACATCGGCGCGTAGCCGCTTACGCGGACGGGGTGCAGGTCACGCCGGTGATGAACAGGATGGTGGTCAGTTGCGCAGTGATCTGCGCCGGCGGGCCGCTGAGCCCCGAGGCCGTCGGCGTGATGGTCACCGCGTAGACACTGCTGTCCAGAAGGGCAGCCCCTTCCAGGCGCAGCGTAGCCGTCGCGGTGGTCGTGGTCTTAGCGACCGTGACCGAGTTGCGCACGGCAGTTACCGTGTACCCGGTCGCGTCCACCGCACCCCAGTTCAGGGTCAGGTCCGAGTACTTGTCTCCCAGCAACGGCCCGTCCTTGCGGGTGCAGGTCACGGTTGCGGGGTCCACGCCCCGCGGCGCCCACGCGCCGGCCACCACGGTGGAGGCAACCGTCCCGTTCAGGCTCCACAACGCATGCGCCCCGGTGGCTCCGAGCCCAAGAACCACGATGACCCCGTAGGCAATGGCAGCGATGCGCAGCGAACCCGGCCGCTTCACGGTGCCGCGCGCACTCATGCCGACACCTTCCCGGCGGTCTCGTCGGTTTGGCCGGGGGCCTCAGCGGCGCGCCTGCGGGCGGCAAGTGACCGGATCATGGTGATCGCGCCGTAGCCAATCAGCCCGGCCGCAGCGAGGTTGCCCACCAACCCGCGGTCGTGGGTGCCCAGCCAATTTGCCGCGAATCCGGCGTAGGGCACCGCGTAGAACAGCTTCCCCCGCATCTGCATCCTGGTGACGGGGGTTTCGTCGGCGACATCGTTGTTGTCGCCCCGGGTGACCAAGGTGCGCTGGCCCAACTGGTCCGCGGCGATGGATTCGACCCGGTGGGTGATGACCCCCGGGCGGCCCGACTCCAGCTGGTAGGTCACCACGTCGCCGACCTTCAGTGATTCGAAGGGCGCGGGCTTGACGACCAGCAGTGTTCCCGGACCGTAGTTCGGCATCATGGAGCTGGTCAGCACCGAGTACGTCTGTGATCCGGTCAGCAGCGGGACCACGATGAGCACCAGTGCCGCCAGGGCGGCCGCAACCAGGGCGATGAAGCTCAATGCGGTTCCGGCCCGGTGCAATGAGGAGCGGGCGAAGGAAGAATCGGCTGCTGGGTGCCGGGACATGGGGGCCAAACCTAACTGCGTCGTACGCGTGGTGGGGGTTATTGGAGCTGCGTGACGTTGAGGTCCAAGCCCAGGCTGGCCTCGGCTCCCCCGAGCGTTGCCGGGGCACTGGCCGCCAGTGAGACAGTCAGGCAGAGCGTGCCGCTTTTGCCCTGCCCCAGCTCAAGTGCGGTTGGAACGTGGTGCGCGGTACAGGACGCGCCCTGGACCCAGTAGAGGTCGGTGGTGAGATGGGGGGCAAGCGACCCGGTTGCCGTCGGCACGCCCGGGTTCACCCGGATGCGGAAGGTCCCGCTGCCGGCGTTGCTCGAATTGGTGAGCGTGATGGCGGTGGTGCGAGTGGTTCCCGGGAGCATTCCGGTGATTCCTGGAATCAATACCGTTTGTCCCGAAACGGAGAACCGTTGGGCCGCGGCCCCGGATGCCTTGACGTCCAGCGAGAAGTCGGCACCTGACACGATTTGGGGGTTCGAGGCCGTCGCTTGGTTCCACACGGCAAGGGTTCCCTGCACCGTGAACAACGCCAGGATGGTTGCGGCCCCCAAGATCGCAACCATCCTCAACGTCGCTTTGATGCACATGCGGTGCTCCTCGTTGTTCACGGCTTCAGCGCTGGCCCTACGGCGTGGTGACAGGTGCGATCTGTTCCAGCTTGAAGCCGATGCTTCCAAGTGCGTTGCTGGCCGTCGTCCCCACGGTGCCCGTGGTTGCTTCCAGGAATGTCACGCTGACCGTGGCGGTGTATTCACCGTCCGAGTTGGCGCCAAGGGGCGCGGTGACGGTGGTTCCGCTTGAATCCTTCAGGGTTGCACTGCCGACCTCGAGGTAGGAGGCGGACTCGGATACGGCCAGATTGTTCGTCAGGGTGAGTGAAGCGCTCATCAAGTCGCCGTCCAGCGCCACGGTGACAGGCTGCGTGAAGTGCAGCTCGTCGCCCGGGACCACCTTGTAGGAATCGAGTTGGATTTGGGTGCCGGCGCCATTGGTCCAGGTACCGACGCCCGCAGTCAGCTGAAGATCTCCCGAGACGATGGACCCTGCCGGAGTGTCTACGGAGGCGTTCCAAACGGCGAGCGTTCCGCCGCCTCCCAGCAGCAGTGCCACGCCGAGGCCGATTGCAAGAGTCCCCTTGGTCATCTTGTTCATGGTGTTGATCCTCAAAGTCCTGCGCCGGCCCCAGCGACCGGTGCAAGATCAACTGTGCAGGGCAAACCGCAAGATCGAGGTCGATTTTTCCACAGGCTTCCACCAAACTTTCCGCAACAGGCTCAAGCGTCCCCAGTGCCGTTCTTGCGGAAATCTTGATCGTTGAGCGCTTTCTCAACACCAGCCGCAATAAATTGCCGTGCAATTGCGCCCGGGGCGGGAATAACGCACCAGAATGCGGGTTTGCAGGCAGGCTGCTCTAGCCAACGCATCACGCGGCGGCCGACCGCGCATCCATCCAGGTTTGCCGAAGGGCAATGTCCCCAAGGGAGGACATTGCCCTTCGGCAACTACGGAAATGGGTTGCGAGGTGCCGGATCAGCGGTCTGCGGCAGCAATAACCTCGTCGGGAGCCTGGGTCCCGGCCGCCTCGTGGGCACGAAGCACCCGGCGGGCACGATCACGTTTCAGGCGTTCACGTGGATCCCGGTGCGGAAGCTGGTCGGCAGGGCCAAAGATAGTGAATCCCAGATACTGCAGGCTCCACAGGACGCGATAGGTGCGGCTCAATCCCGTGATGTCCTCGACGATGGGCAATCTCTTGTCACTCATGGGTTTCCAGTCTCTTTCTGTGGGAGACCAACCCTCCCCTGCAGAGTGGTGTCTCCGTGGACTTCCGGCTATCTCTGCCCAATTGTAGTCCAATGGTTGGTACACCAACTAATTTTGCGGAGGCCACCGGGTGAATACAAACTCCTTAGTGGGGGGGCCTTCGAGGCCGCCTCGATGACCTTCTTCATCGTCTTGTGGAGTGCGACAAGTTCATCGCCGTCCATGTCGAGACGCCGCATCATCTCCTTGGGGACCTCGAGGGCGAGCTCGCGGGCATCCCTGCCCTTTTCGGTCAGCACGATCTCGAGGGTCCGCTCATCGGCCGCGCTGCGGCTGCGCCGCACATAGCCGAGCGCCTCAATCCGCTTGACCAGTGGCGAAAGCGTTCCTGGGTCCAATTGGAGCAGGTTGCTCAATCCCTTGATTGAAAGAGGTTCGTGCTCCCAGAGGGTCAGCATGACCAGGTATTGCGGGTGGGTCAACCCCAGCGGCTCGAGGACCGGCCGGTAGGCCGCGACCACGCTGCGGGAAGCCAAGGACAGCGCAAAGCAAACCTGGTTCTCTAACGCCAGCGGATCTGCCGGCGGTTTTTCGCTCACTTTGTTCCCTGCTTTGGTGGATGGTTCGGTCCATCCATCATAGGTACGGAAATCATTTCAAGTCGCGAGAATCCCAATTCCCGGCGGCCAGTGCGAATCTGCGATAAACGCCGGGAGCTCCCGTGAACTCCTCGACCGCACCGGCGTCGGTCTTGGTGAATCCAAGGCCCCCGCGCCCCCTCCCCGAGCGGGAAGCCCAAATCGTGCGTGCCCGCTGCGCCGCCATACGGGTCCACGTAGTCGGCCGGCACCCCCGCCGCGACGGTCCCCAAACGCACAAGATCGGGCGTCGAAGAGTTGATTCGTTGTTGAAAATCACGGTGCCCCTCGCACCCAAGACCCCGCGGCCAACCTGCTGCAGGACAGAACCCCCGGCACCTCGCCCAGGCCCCAATCCCCAACGCGTCGGCGGCAACCAGCTGCCCGAGCGATACCCAATCCTTAATTTCACCCACGAGAACAGCATGCTGACAAGGGATTATTCTCAATATTGCCCATTGGTCTCCCAGTTGTCGCCTCCCGTTAACCTAAATGCGGTCGGTTCGTTGACTTGCGGCGATAGCGTCTTTGGTTGTGAGTACGAACAGCGAAGCGAAGACCCTGGTCATCATCCCGGCCCGCGGGGGATCAAAGGGAATCCCGCTAAAAAACCTGCGCAGGATCGGCGGCCAAACCTTGTTGGCACGGGCCATTGAATCCGCGTTTGCCACGCCGTCAGTTCTCGACGTCGTGGTCAGCACGGACCACCCGGAGATCAAGGCGGAGGCACTGGAACACGGCGCAACAGTCATCGACCGCCCGGCAGAGATCGCCGGTGACACAGCAAGCAGCGAATCGGTGTTGTTGCACGCCCTGGGTACGCTGGACGTTCTCCCCCAAATCACCGTTTTCATCCAATGCACCTCGCCGGTCATCGCACCGGCAGACCTGCAAGCGGCCATCACCACGGTCGCCAGCGGAGCGGCGGATGTCAGCTTTGCGGTGGTTCCCGACCACGGGTTCCACTGGAGCTGCGACGAAACCGGGGCCGCCCATGCCAGCGGACACGACGCCGCCCGGCGTCCGCGCCGTCAGGACCGCGAACCGCGGTTCCGCGAAACCGGGGCGTTCTACGTCATGGACACCGCCGGATTCCTTGAGGCAGAGCATCGCTTCTTCGGTTCCCTGGCGCTGGCCCAGGTACCGGAGGACCACGGAATCGACATCGACACCGAGGCCGACCTGGCCCTGGCCCAATGGCGCCTGACGCACACCACTCCCGTGACCGGGATCGATGTGGACGCGCTGGTCACCGACTTCGACGGCGTGCACACCGCAGACACCGCCTACCTCAGCCAGGACGGCAGCGAAGCGGTGCGGGTCTCCCGCTCCGACGGAATGGGCATCTCGCTGCTGAAGAAGGCCGGAATCCACCTGCTAATCCTGTCCACGGAAACCAACCCCGTGGTCACCGCACGGGCCACCAAGCTCGGCGTGGACGTCGCCCAGTCCGTGAACGACAAGGCCACCGTCCTGAACCAATGGATCGCCGACCGCGGCCTGGATCCGGCACGCGTCGCCTACCTGGGCAACGACGTGAACGACCTGGACGCCATGAGCCAGGTCGGTTGGCCACTGACCGTGGCCGACGCCCGCGAATCCGTCCACCTCGCTGCCCGACACCGCCTGTCGCGGCCCGGCGGAAACGGCGCGGTGCGCGAGGCAGCCGACCTCATCCTGGCCGGCATTACCAGCCAAAACACCGCGGCGACTTCCGCCCCGACATCCGGTCCCTTGGAACCCTCCCTGGTCCACTAGACCCCCACAGTTTTCCACCAATCCTCACCGAGACCTTCACATAACCAACCCGAACGGTCCGGCAATCCACGAAAGGCAAGTCCCCCCATGACTATCTCCACCACCGAAACCGCACCCGTCGCCATTGGCGAGCAGCTCCTGGGCACCGGCCAGCAGGTCTACGTCATCGGCGAGATCGGCATCAACCACAACGGCGACATGGAGATTGCCAAGCAGCTCATCGACGTCTCCGCCAAGGCCGGCGCCAACGCCGTGAAGTTCCAGAAGCGCACGCCGGACATCTCCACCCCGATGGACATGCGCGACAAGATCCGCTCCACCCCGTGGGGCGACATGACCTACCTGGACTACCGCTACCGCGTCGAGTTCGATGCAGCACAGTACAAGGAACTGATCCGCTACGCCGCCGCACAGGGCCTGCACGCCTTCGCCTCCCCGTGGGACGTCCCCTCGGTCGCGTTCATGGAAGAGCAGGGCGCAGTGACCCACAAGGTCGCCTCCGCCTCGGTCACCGACATCGAGCTGCTCAAGGCCCTGGCCGAGACCGGCAAGCCGATCATCCTCTCCACCGGCATGTCCACCATCGAGCAGATCGACAAGGCCGTGGAAACCCTCGGCACCGACAACCTCGTCATGATGCACGCAACCTCCACCTACCCGCTGCCTCCCGAAGAGGCCAACCTGCGCATGATCACCACGCTGCAGGAGCGTTACCAGGTGCCGGTCGGCTACTCGGGCCACGAGCGCGGCCTGCAGATCTCGCTGGCTGCCGTCGCCCTGGGCGCCGTCACCGTGGAGCGCCACATCACCCTGGACCGCACCATGTGGGGCTCCGACCAGGCCTCCTCGCTGGAGCCGAAGGGCTTCGAGGCACTGATCCGCGACATCCGCATCCTCGAGCAGGCCATGGGCGACGGCGTCAAGAAGGTCTTCCCGGGCGAGCTGGCACCGCTGTCCCGCCTGCGCCGCGTTGATGCCTAAGCTGTAGCATTCTTCGCATAGTTTTAGGACCGTGGGGTGTCCGCCTTCCGGCGGGCACCCCAACGGCATTAGGTGGCCAAAACGCCGCCGACCAGCTTTCCCAGACTTAAGGACCACCCCGAGATCCCCATGCCTTCCACAGCCGCACTTCCCTCCGCCAAGGCCCGCATCCCCGGGCTCATCAGCGTCATCATCCCCGCGATGAACCAACAGGATTTCATTGGCGACACCCTGGCGTCCCTGGCCCGTCAACAACTGAAGGGACGGGAACTGGAAGTCCTGGTTGTCGATGACGCCTCCACCGATGCCACCGCGGCGATCACCGCGGAATTCGGCGCACGGATTCCTGGCCTAAAGATCATCACGCACCCGACCAACCGCGGGGTGTCCGCCGCCCGCAACACCGGGCTGGAAAGCGCCAGCGGCGAATTCGTGGTGTTCCTGGATCCCGATGACTGGTTTGCCCCCACCCACCTGGCGCAGCTGGCCGAGGGGCTTGAGGCACTGGACGTAGACTACGTGCGCTGCGACCACGTGCGCGTCACCGGCGGAAACCGGACGCTGTACCGCGCGCCGCAGGCGAACCGAAACGTCGTGTTGAATCCCTCCGACGACATCTCCCCCATCCACACCGCGACCATGATCGACTACCCCCTGGTCTGGGCGGGCATGTACCGCGCCGAGGTGCTGGAGTCCGTCGCGCCGCGCTTCAACGAGGAGCTGCGCACCTGTGAGGACCGGCCCTGGTTCTGGGAGCTCGCCCTCAAGGCAAAAAGCTACGCGGTACTCAACGCCCACGGGATTTTCTACCGCCGCGGTCTTCCCGCTTCCCTCACCCAGGTCTTCGACGATCGCCAGCTGGACTTCCTTCACGCCTTCGCCGGGATCCTGGATATGGTGCTGACGGACCCGGCGCACGAAGCCCACGGACCCAAGGCACTGCGCCAGTTCCTGGCCATCTCCTGCCACCACCTGGGCCGCTCGGACCAGTTCCCTCCCTCCCTGCGCCAGGCCCTGCGCGCGGGAATCGCGGAGCGGCTCGCAGCAATACCCGCGCCGCTGCTGGATGAAGGGTTGGCCGAACTCGACGCCAAGCGCCGCAAGACATTGACCGGCCTGCGGCCCTCCGCCGCGGCCAAGAGGGAAAGCAAATGATCCAACTTATCCAGGCGTCCGCCTACTTCCAAGTCGTCTCCCTGGCGGCAATGGTCGATGCGGGCCTGCTCCCGGAGGCCGAGCGCCGCGTCCTGGTGCTGGCCAACGGCAGCCAGATGCCAGAAATCACCACGCCATTACGGGAGAACCCGGGCTTCGCGGCCCTGGCCGCGCGCTTTGACGACGTGGTGGACCTGGGCGAACTCCTGTGGCCGCGCCGCCCCGGGCAATTCAACCCCCGGAACGAGGAGCTGCCGCTCTTCGAGAAGCTGTTGCGCCACCGCTGGGACCTGGGCCAGGACCCGGTGTCGCTGGTGCTTGAATCCATCCAGGTGAACCCGGCCCAGGCGCTGGCCCGGATCTTCTTCGACGCACCGATCTCCGTGCACTCCGACGGACTGATGTCCTACGGCCCCACGCGCAGCAAGCTGCCCCAGCATATGCTCCAGCGCCTGCGCGAAACCATCCACATCGACCTGGTTCCGGGCCTGGAACCCATGCTGCTGCTCGAGGCCCCGGTGCAACGCAAGGTCCTGGGGCTCGAGTCCCTGGCCGCGGTCTTTGCCGAACTGGCAGCGGCCGTCGATCCGGCCGGCCTCGACCTGCCCCAGCGCGCCGCCCTGGTGGTGGGGCAGTACCTGGGCTCGCTGGGCATCCTCGATACGGCCACGGAACTCGAGCTGCACCATGGCATGTTGTTGGCCGCCCGCGACGCCGGGGCGAGCTCCGTGGTGTTCAAGCCGCACCCCAGCGCCGGCCCCACCGCCGCGCTGCAGCTGCGTGCCCGCGCCGAATCCCTGGGCCTGGAGTTCCGGATCCTGGAGACCAACCTGCTGGCCGAAACCGTCATCACGCTCATGAAGCCGCTGGTGGTCATCTCCTGCTTCTCCACGGCCCTGCTCAGCGCCAAGTACATGCTCGGCACCCCCGTCGTTGCCGTGGGCACCGGGGAGTTGCTGCAGGAGCTGAGCCCCTACCAGAATTCCAACCGCATCCCCGTCTCGATCGTCGATGCCCTGCTCGTCCAGGAGCTTCAAACGCCCGCCGACGCGGGCGTGAACGACGAACTCTCGCCCCTGCTGCGCGCCGTCGCCTATTGCATGCAGTACCAGAACCTGCCCGGGCTCCGCGAGGAGGCCGTCGCGTTCCTGGCCGCGAACTACTCGCGTTTCGGGGCCCACTTCAAGCGCCGCCGCCTGGCCGCCCTGGACCTGCCCCCGAGCTGGGCCCACCCGACGCGGGCGAACCGCGGCCGCGCCTGGGGACGGCGGATCCAGCGCCGCGCCCTGCGGGTCGGCTCGCGATCGCTGGAGAGATTGGCACGCACGCTGCATGAGACCTCTACCCGTGTATCCCGCTGATTCCGCCGTCGCACGTCCTCGCTTCGGCCATGCCGAGGTGTGGGTCGAATCCCCGCTGCAGCTGCTCTCCGCCATCGAGGCGCACGGCGCCGGGCTGCTGGGAACCACCAGCCGCATCCACCCGCGCGGGGGCACCACGACGCTTGACGCCACCCTGGCCACGCTCATAGCGCAGGCTCCGGCGGGCGTGGCGTTCGCGCCGTCCACCGCGACCCCTCCTTCCCCGGGTTCCGCCGGCGCCCGGCGCTGGGTGACCGGGGACGCGTATTCGGGACGGGTCCAGCGCGCCATGCTGGGGCCCATCGCCGTGGAGGAAGTCGTGATCATCGACGACGGGCTGGCCACCCTGGGGCTCATCAAGGCGCTGGTGTCCACCGAGCCGACAGCGCTGGTGCGCCCGCGCTCCCGACCGAACCCGGCGCGCCGGGCCCTGGGCATTGCCAGCTGGTACCGCCTGCGCTCCCTGGCCCGGGCGGGCCGCCTGCTGGTCTTCACCGCCCTCCCGGTGGACCCCGAGATCGCGCAGCGCTTCCTGGCCCTTGGCGGACACCTGGAAGCACACCGCTTCGAATGGCTGAACACCCAGCCGATGACCGAACGGATCAACGAACCCACCGTGGTGGTCGGTTCTGCCATGGCCGCCGACGGGCTCATCCACGCGGAACCGTACTACCGCTGGCTGGATTCGCTGACGCTCGACGGGCCCGTCGCCTACTTCCCGCACCGCCGCGAGTCGGGGAAGTTCCTCGCCATGCTCGCGGAGCACGAGAGGATCGTGGTCCGCGAGCACACCATCCCCATTGAGATGCGCCTGCGCTCCCTGCGCCGCGGCCAGGACGTGAGGGCGCTGCCGTCCACCGCGCTGCCTTCCCTGCGGCTGCTGCTGGGTGAGACAGGGGTGCGGATCATCGGCCAGCACATCCCCGCCGCCTGGTGGAAGCCCGCCGCCTCCCTAGAACTTCGTTCCCACTTGTCCTCGTCCCTGGAGCTATTGACCCCATGAACACCCTTTCATTCAGGCCCAGCATCGTTGCGGTGGCCGACTCGGACTCGTACCTGAAGCTGGCCTGCACCACCCTTTCGGCCCTCGGACCGGAATGGGACCGCCGCGTGGTGCTCGTGCGCACCCCGATCGCCCCCACCGCAGAGCAGATTGCCGCCGCCACCGCTGGCACCTGCTTCGAGGCCGAGGACATCCCGGTCATTCCGCGCGCCGCGCTGAACTACGACTCGCTGGAGGAACACATCATCTTTGCCGCTGCCACCGGACCGGTGGTCAGCGAGCTTTTCACGAAGCTCCTGCGCTCCAAGTCCAACTCGCCGCGCCCCGCTGCGCTGATCTCGGCGTTGCCCGGTGTCGCCTACCCGGCAACCACCAAGGGCTGGGCCTACCGGCGCAGCGCGGACGCGTTCATCGTGCATTCCCATGCCGAGGCCCGCGAATTCTCCCATCTGGCCGAACAGGAAACCGGGCACTGCCCCGACATCCTCGTCTCGAAGCTCCCCTTCCTGAAGACCGCGGGGTTTCCGCAGCCCCAGGACTCCCCCATCGACACGGTGGTGTTTGCCTCCCAGGCCAAGGTCCCGGTCCAGCGCGCGGAGCGCGAAGAGATCCTGCTGGCCCTGGAGCGGGTGGCCCGGCTGAACCCGAAGGTGCGCGTGCTCGTCAAGCTCCGTGCCCGTGCCGGGGAACCGCAGACCCACGCAGAGGCGCACCCCTTTGACACGCTGTGGGAATCGCTGGTGGCCGCGGGGAAGGTCGGGGCCGGGCACGTGGAGTTCGTCACCGGTGCCATGGACCGGGTGCTGGTTCCCGGTTCCGCGTTGCTCACCGTTTCCTCCACCGCGGCGCTCGAAGCGGTGGATCGCGGCCTGCCGGTGTTGGTGCTGACCGATTTCGGGCTCAACGATGCGATGCTCAATTCGGTCTTCCGCGGCTCCGGGCTGCTGGGAACCCTTGATGACGCGGCGGCATTGCACTTTTCTTTTGCGAATCGCGCATGGCTGCGGGAAAACTACTTCCACCGCCGCGGCCCGGAATTTGTCTCGGCACTTTCCCACTACGCCCAGCGTGCCCAGAACCAGACGCTGACCACCTCTGATGAGCAACTGGCCATGGTCCGCGACGTCGCGTTCCGGCAACGCGTACGCACTTCCCTGCCGCGCCCGGCGCTCGAGGCGCTGCTGCGGATCCGGCGCTGGTGGCTGCGCGAACGCGGCTCGCGGACCTGATCCCGTACCCCGCTTGTACCACTGAAGCACCCCGTTGGGAATAACCGTCCGGCTTTCTCACTTAGCATTGTAGGTGTGCTGGACGGTGGGCCTTCCCCTGCCCAGAAGTTTTTGATTTTGAGGAGACAAGGTGTCGGAAAATCCGATTCGGGTTGCAATCGTTGGCGTAGGCAACTGCGCCACGTCATTGGTTCAAGGTGTTGAGTACTACCGTGACGCGGACCCGCAGGCCACAGTTCCCGGCCTGATGCACGTCCAGTTCGGCAAGTACCACGTCAATGACGTGCAGTTCGTAGCGGCTTTCGACGTGGACGAGAAGAAGGTCGGACTGGATCTGGCCGACGCCATCCACGCCTCCGAAAACAACACCATCAAGATCGCCGACGTCCCGACCTCGGGCATCATCGTGCAGCGTGGCCACACCCTCGACGGCCTGGGCAAGTACTACCGCGAGACGATCACCGAGTCCTCCGCGGAACCCGTCGACATGGTGGCAGTGCTCAAGGAGACCAAGGCCGATGTGCTGGTCTGCTACCTGCCGGTTGGTTCGGATGCCGCAGCAAAGTTCTACGCACAGGCATGCATCGATGCAGGCGTGGCCTTCGTCAACGCCCTGCCGGTCTTCATTGCGGGTACCAAGGAATGGGCCGACAAGTTCACCGCCGCCGGTGTCCCGATCGTCGGTGACGACATCAAGTCCCAGATCGGCGCCACCATCACCCACCGCGTGATGGCCAAGCTCTTCGAAGACCGCGGCGTCACCCTGGACCGCACCTACCAGCTGAACGTCGGCGGCAACATGGACTTCAAGAACATGCTGGAGCGCGACCGCCTTGAGTCCAAGAAGATTTCCAAGACCCAGGCCGTGACCTCCAACGTTGAGGCCGTGCTGGCCGCCAAGGACGTCCACATCGGCCCGTCGGACTACGTCCAGTGGCTCGATGACCGCAAGTGGGCCTTCGTGCGCCTCGAGGGCCGTAACTTCGGTGACGCCCCCGTTTCCCTGGAATACAAGCTGGAGGTCTGGGACTCGCCCAACTCCGCCGGCGTGATCATCGACGCCATCCGCGCGGCTAAGATCGGCCTGGACCGCGGCATCGGCGGGCCGCTGCTCTCGGCCTCGAGCTACTTCATGAAGTCCCCGCCGGAGCAGTTCAACGACGACCTCGCCCGGGAAAAGGTCGAGGCCTTCATCCGCGGCGACCTCGAGCGCTGACCCCCGAGCGCTGACCCCCCGTTTTCCCGGGTTGCCCTATCACTTTTGGTCCCCAACCCCTTGGTTTGGCTACAAATTGTTATTGGGCAACGGGCGTTTAACGCTCTTTGAGGGCGAGGTGGACTTTGTTGACCGCGCCCCGGAAGTCTTGGGCCAGATCGTCGGCATTGAACTTGCAGTACCGCCAGCCCGCAGAATTGAAAGACTCGTCGCGGCGATTGTCCCGGGACTGCTGCTCGCGCGTGAGGTGATGGCCGCCGTCGTACTGGATAGCTATGCGCTGCGCGCGGTATCCCATGTCTGCTGCCGGTGAATAGGGGTTCTCAGGCTCGACACGCAGCTGCAGTTCCGGCTCCGGCAGGCCCGAAGCCGTTAAGGCCAACCGCAGGAAGGTCTCAGGTGCAGAATCTGACCCGGGACGGATGAGTTCTGCCGCTTCCCTGGCTTTCACGATTCCCTTCAGTTTCGGGTGCCGCTTCAACATTTCCTGCAGTTGCGGAAGCGTCGACCACGGATCAGGGCGGTCATCAAGACCAAGCCGCGGCTGGCGGACCAACTGGTCACCCACGGCCACGAGGTCCTCCAAAGGCAGGATGCCAGCAAGGTCAAGCCAGGTCCGGGCAGGTGTGGAGATTCGGATTCCGTCCAGCTCCATGACCTCCTGATCAAATGCCAGGACGGTGTGGCCTACAACGCCCTTCCGCCGTACGGGCGGCAGCTTCCTCGGTTTGCTCAGGTGAAGTTCCGGGCAGTCGCGGAACCAGGTAGGAAGCCACAGTCCCAGGATGCAAGCCGCTGTCACGTGCGAGATCCATGCGCCCGGCGTCGCTGCGGATAGTGCCCTTGCCAGCCCGCGGATTTCAAAGTCCCAGCCAGCCGGCAGGTAGAGCAACCGCCCGGCAGAGGCCACGTCGGATGACCGGAGCCTGCCCCGGCTCAGACTGGCGGCCCGTGCCTCATGGACGGTAAACGGAACAGATGAAAGAGCGGCTGGCAGAGGCGAAGACGGACGCATGAGCACCATTGTTGCCCGAAGCCGACTTCGCCCGCAGAAGATATCCACAGCCCCGGTTGCTCTATCAGTTTCAGCCCTCAAAAGGGCCAGATGAGGGCTCAAAGTGATAGAGCAACCGGGGGAGTGAGGGTCAGGAGAGGCCCACGGGGTTGCCGGCGTCGTCCACGTCCATCCGCATCGCGGCGGGGGCAGAGGGAAGGCCGGGCATGGTCATGACCGCACCTGTGAGCGCCACGATGAAGCCTGCCCCGGTCTTGGGGATGAGGTCGCGCACATGGATGGTGAAGCCCTTGGGCGCGCCCAGGCGGGACGCCTCGTCGCTGAACGAGTACTGGGTCTTGGCCATGCACACCGGCAGCCCGGACCAGCCGTGCTTTTCGATGTCGGCCAGCCGTTTCAGGGCAGGGACGGAGAAGTCCACGCCGTCGGCACCGTAGATCTCCTGGGCAATGGTCCTGATCTTCTCCTCCACAGGACGGTCCAGCGGGTACAGGTGCCGGAAGTGGTTGGGCGCGGCTACCACCGCCGCCACCTTGGCCGCCAGTTCATCGCCCCCGTCACCGCCGCCACCCCGGCCCCACACATCAGCAACTGCAGCCTGCACCCCCTCCGCAGCACACCACTCCAGCAGCCAGTCGAGCTCCTCCTGGGTGTCCGTGGCAAACCTGTTGATGGCCACCACCGGGGTCACGCCGAACTTGTCCACGTTGCGCACGTGCCGCCGGAGGTTGGCGACGCCGGTCTGGAGCGCCTCGAGGTCAGGTGCCGTCAGTCTGTCCTTGGCCACGCCGCCGTGCATCTTGAGCGCCCGGACAGTGGCCACCACCACCACCGCAGCTGGCGCCACATCGGCGATCCGCGCCTTGATGTCCATGAACTTCTCCGCTCCCAGGTCCGCGCCGAAGCCGGCCTCGGTGACCACAATGTCGGCCAGGCGGCGTGCAGTCTGTGTCGCGATCAGCGAGTTGCAGCCGTGGGCGATGTTGGCGAACGGTCCGCCGTGGACCAGGGCGGGGGTGCCGGCGATAGTCTGCACCAGGTTGGGCTTGATGGCTTCTTTGAGGAGCAGGGTCAGGGCGCCCTGCACCCGGAGGTCCGCCACCGTGACAGGGGCCCGTCCGTACGTGTAGCCGAACGTGATGCGGCCAAGGCGCGTGCGGAGGTCGGCGAGGTCCGTTGCCAGGCAGAACACCGCCATGATCTCGGACGCCACCGTGATGTCGAAGCCGTCTTGGCGGGGGACACCCTGCGTGGGACCGCCGAGCCCGATGATCACTTCCCGCAGCGACCTGTCGTTCATGTCCAGGACCCGCTTGAACGTCATCCGGCGGGGATCGATATTCAGCTCGTTGCCCTGGTAGATGTGGTTGTCCACGAGCGCCATGAGCGCGTTGTTGGCGGACGTCACGGCGTGGAAATCACCGGTGAAATGCAGGTTGATCTCGTCCATGGGAAGCACCTGGGAGTAGCCGCCCCCTGTGGCCCCGCCCTTCATGCCGAGAACGGGGCCGAGCGAGGGTTCCCGCAAGGCGATCATCACCTTGTGGCCCGCCCGGGCCAGCGAATCGGCCAGGCCCACCGTGGTGGTGGATTTCCCCTCGCCGGCGGGGGTGGGTGACATGGCGGAAACCAGCACCACTTTTCCGGACGGAGAGGGGGCGTCCAGCCGTGCCGGATCAATTTTGGCCTTGTAACGCCCGTACAGTTCCAGCGCCGCGGGATTAATGCCGGCCGCTGCCGCCACCTCTTCAATCGGCCTGATCTTTGCCTGGCGGGCGATCTCGAGGTCGCTCAGGTAGATCGGTTCAGACATCTTTGTCCTTTGTTAGGGCTTCTTCAGGCAGGCGCGGGTGGCGCCTGCCTCAGGGCGCCTGGATCGCCGGGATCAGCCGGCGTTCCAGGTAACCGTCGACGGCGGCGTGGTAGCTTTCCAGCGTGATCGCGGCGGTGCGCTGCCAGCCGGAGTTCTGGACCCTGATGGAGGCGGCCCGGCCCATGTCTTCCCGGGTGGCCGGATCGTCGTAGAGGGCCTCCAGCGCGTCGGCCCAGTCCTCCGCGTGGTGGCCATCCACCAGCAGCCCTGTGCGGCCATGGCAGATGGCCCGGGAAAGTCCGCCCACCCTGGTGGCGACCACCGGCGTCCCGCAGGCCTGCGCCTCGAGCGCCACCAGCCCGAACGATTCGCTGTAGGAGGGCATCACCACGACGT